>JAEHDI010001301.1 GCA_016880505.1 Bryobacterales bacterium
CGACGCGCTTCAGCCGGCGAAACTCGGCGACCGCTCCGAGGCCGCGCGGAGCGTTCAGCGGACCGGTGATCCGGTGATGTCCGCGCTGATCGTGGGCGGGCGGGCCGAAGCGGCGGCGCGGCAACGATTCCTGCTCGATGCCCTCCAGAAAACCGTAAAACGAGAGGTTGAAGTCGAGCCGCGTTTGTTCGCCGTCGGTGATGACATCCAGACCGGCGGCTACCTGATCGTGGACGGCGGCAATGACCGCGTCCTCCTGCATCTCCTCGATGTCGGCGGGCCCAAATTCCTCGAGCCGGTTCGAGGCGTGTTCGAGCCATCCCGGAAACGGATAGCTGCCGATCACAGTGGTTCGGAGGGGTCGCTCTTTCATAGGTCGACGCGGTATTTTGACCAATGTATACTCGGGGCCACCGGAGCGCAAGATCGTACGAGACGAGGAGGAAGCCGAATGAATAGCAGACGGACTTTTCTGGCATGGACAGCGGCAGTACCGTTTCTGAGCCGCCTTTCGAGGCCGAGCCTGGCTGCACGGCGGTTCGACCCCAGCTTCGGCACCGCGTCCGAGGCCGTGAGGGCGATCCGCGAGGGCGTGATCTCGTCCCGGGAGTTGCTGGAGCACACGCTGGGGCGAATCCGAAAATACAACCCCGGGATCAACGCGTTCGTCACGATGAACGAGGAAGAAGCAACACGGCGAGCACGGGAGGCCGACGACTCACTGGCACGCGGGAAGAATCCCGGGCGGCTCCACGGCTTGCCGATCCTCGTCAAAGATACGTTCGAAACCGCCGGATTGCGGACGACGGCGGGTGCGAAACCACTGGAGAGCCACATCCCGAAGAAGGACGCCGCCGCGGTGGCGCGACTGCGCGCAGCGGGAGCGCTGATCGTCGGCAAGACAAACACTCCGGGGTTCGCGGGCGACACACAGACGTTCAACGCGATCGCCGGAACGACGAATAACCCGTGGAACGTGAAGCGGACGCCGGGAGGCTCCACAGGCGGCGGTGCGGCCGCCCTGGCAGCGGGTTTCGGATTCCTCGAACTGGGTAGCGATATCGGCGGCTCCATCCGTACACCCGCCCATTTCTGCGGTGTGTACGGCCACAAGTCGAGCCTGGGAATCGTTCCGCTGGAGGGCCACATTCCGCCCTCTCCGGGTGAACCCGCACTGCCTCCCGACCTTGGTGTCGCGGGGCCGCTGGCGCGTAGCGCGCGAGATCTCCAATTGGAGCTCGAGACGATTGCCGGGCCGCCCCGGCCCGACTCCACGGCATTTCGCTGGACCCTGCCACCGCCTCGGGGCGCACGACTGAGGGATTACCGGATCGGCTTTGTGGTGGACGACCCGTTCTGCCCTGTGACACCGGAAGTACGGGAGCCGCTGCGGGGCTCGGTGGAGGCGCTCCGGAAAGCCGGAGTCGACCTTGAAGAGGGCTGGCCCGCCGGCGTCGATCCGGGCGAGATGTTCGGCAACTATCTCGTCCTTTTATCGGCGTCGTTCGCAGCTCACGCGGAAGAAGAAGAAGTCGAGACGTTGCGACGGTTGCCGCCGGGACCGTGGGGAGAGTACGGCAAAGCGTGGATCGAGGGCAAAACGATGGGCCATGGCCGC
>JAEHDI010001302.1 GCA_016880505.1 Bryobacterales bacterium
GGCTCGAAGCGAGGAGCGAGGTTGTTTGGTTCCACCTTCCAGTCTATCCACCCCAGAACAGAAAACAAGAGAAATGTTCGATTATTTCACAGCTTCCAGTACACTCATTTCCGAGTTTTCATTAGTGGGGGAAGGCCGGGTCCCGTTACAACTTTCGGGACCCGGCTTTTCAGACGAGAAACGGCCGCGGGCTAGAATTCAACCCGAAGCGAGAATTGGATGATGCGTGGGTCGTTGAGCTGCTGGCTGAGGTCCTGCAAGCCCGTTGTCCCATCCGGCGGCCTGTCCACCGGGTGGTTGAGCGCGTTGAAGAAGTCCGCCGTGATCTTCGTCTTGATCCTCTCGGTGACCGAGATCGTCTTGAACAAAGAAATGTCGGTGTTCCAGGAGCCGGGGCCAAAGAAGAAGTTCCGGGCGTTCCAGTTCAGCATGTCGCCGACGCCGGTGGCGCGGACCGTGCCGTCGGCGAGTTGCACCGGAATCCGGTTGTCGAAGCCGCCGCCCACTGGCCGAAGCACTCGCTGGGAGCGGTCGGCCGGGATCAACGCCGCAAGCTTGGACGCGTCGACGTTGCTGGCCAGGCTCGTGTCGAAATCCCCCTTGAACCAGAGGCGTCGCGGACGGCCGGCGTCCGTAAGCAGGAGCCGTTCATCAGCGCTAAGGGTCGGATCTCCAAACAGATAGCGGCCGGAGCCGACACCCGTCCAGAAACCGCTTCTCCAGTCGCCGATGAAGGCGATCTGCCAGCCGCCGATCACATGGTTGAGAGCGCCGGAGGCGCCGTTTCCGAACTTCTTGCCCTTGCCGAACGGCAAGTCATAGATGCCGTTCCACCGAATTCGGTGTGCGGGAACGGAATCGGAGTTGGCGTAGCCGAGGCGCAGCCGCTCGTCTTCGGAGAGAGCCGGCGCGCCCATGATCACGTGGTTCTCCGGCACCGCGAACGCCGTGCCGCTGCCGCTGTTATTGATGCCGCTCGAGCCGAAGTTGAAGCCCCCGGTGTCGGTCGTGGTCATCACGCGGGAAAAAGTGTAGAACCACTGGAAGGCGAGTCCGTTCGAATACCGGCGCTCGAGCTCGGCTTGCAAGGAATGCGTGTTCGAGAAGCCGTTGTGCCGGAGCGGCGCGTTGCAGCAACCGCTGGTCCAGTTCGGGTTCGCGCGCCGCAGGTCTTCATTGGACGGAGCGGCCAGGCCGGTCCGAAGCTGGTAATTGTACTGCGATTCGCCGTCGTTCCAGCGCCAGCGCTGTTCGAGGTCGCTTCCGTGGTTGCCGATGTAGCTCAACCGCAGCGCGGTCTCCTTCATCAGCTCCCGCTCGAAGGTGAGGTTCCACTCCTGCATCATGTTGTCACTCCAGGCGCGGAAATCCCACGGCATGAACGGCTGAGCTTGTGAAGAGATACCGGCCACGCCCTCGATATTCACCTGCGCTTTGCCGACGATATCGGTAGCGGCTGGCACACTCTTGAGCGCGTAGTTGTAAATACTTCCATTCTGGGTTGCAATGTCGTTCTCAAAGCGTAGATTGAGGGGCGCACTGACCCGTGCGCTCTGGAGGATCTGCGAGAGCGGCATCGTCCAATAGTAGACGCCGTAACCACCACGGAGCACCCACTTGTCGGACATGCGGAAAGCGGCGCCCACTCGCGGAGCGAAGTTGTTGTTGTCTGCGGGTAACAGAGACCCGGGCAGTCCGGCTTCATTGGCCGTCTTCCAGGTTACGCCTCGCTTGGCCCAGGATGCGAGTACGGCTGGCGGGATGCCGGGAATATCTTCCATCCGAGTGTCATGGGGCGTGACGACCTCCATCTTCCCCACATAGTTCTGGATGTCCAGGTTCACCAGCCGGTTGTACTTCTCCTTGTAAACCGTCCACTTGTCCCAGCGAAGACCGAGGTCCAAGGTCAACCTGGGGCTCAGCTTCCAGCTATCTTGAGCATACAGCCCAATCTCCTTTTGCTGGAAGTAGAAGAAACCCCGGTTGTATTGGTTGGACAGGTAAGTTGGTAACCCGAGGAGAATACTGCCGAAGCCTGTGCCGGTATAGGAAACAGCCTGCTGGGCGGCGGGGTCGTAGAGAGAGGTCCAGTCACCCCAGAAGTAATGCATTCCTTGAGCTTGCTGCAGCTCGCGGGCGTTGTTGTATTCGGAGCGCCCCTTGAAACCGAGCTTGACTGAGTGCTTGCCGCGGATCCAGGTGACGTTGTCCTCGATCTGGTAAGCGGTGAGGTGCTGTTTCTGGGGATTGTCGGCGTCCCAGCACCAGTCGAAAAACGGGCCCGCGCACATCGTCGGCCAGCCGGTCTCTCCGAAGGGGTTGGGTAAGCCGAGCTTGTCGGCCCAGTTGGTGCTGTCCGCCAAGGTGCCCGAGCTGTTGGCGTTCCGGTTTGCCGAGGCCTGGAACTCGTTCAGAAAGGTCGGCGTGAAAACGTGGTTCCAACGCGAGAACGCCGAGTAGATCGTCGTGTCGCTGCGCCCGGTGCCACCGGCATTCGACATGCCTGGCGGTGGATAGCCGTACTGTCCTCCGTAAACTTTGCGCGGCCGCGTGCCATGCGTAAACCGGCCGGAGAGGGTGTCCTTCTCCGAAAAGACGTGGTCTCCCTTTACGGTGTAGGTGGTGATGTCCAATGTCACCGGATAATAGGTCTCGAAGTTGGCTTCGATCCAAGCGTTGCCGCCCGCGTTGGGACCGGCCGGTGCGGCCGAAACGCTCTTCATTACGCTGGCGAAGGGATGGATCATGTTGCTTGGGATTCTGTTGCCGTTGAACGGCAGCCGGGTGCCGTCGGCCATGGTCGAAAACGGATTGTAGATGGTGATCGGCGTGTTGTCGTAATCCACGGCCGTGCTGAAGTCGCCGCCCCAGATTGCGTCCGTGGGCGCCTGGGTGCGAGCATAGCGAGCCTGGCGCTCCCTCTGCCCTTCGTAGGCGGCGAACCAGAACGTCTTATTCTTGATGATCGCACCGCCAGCGGACGCGCCGAACTCGTTCCGGATGTACTGCGGCGGCCTGGAGAAGAAATCCTGCCTCTGTCGCGCGCGGAGCCCGCCGAAATTGTTGCGATGCGTCCAGAACACGCTCCCATGCAATTCGTTCGTGCCGCTCTTGGTGACGAGCGTGACGGTTGCCGGGCGGGAGTACTGAGCGCCCGAGCCGGTGGTCTCAATCCGGTATTCCTGGATGATGTCGAGGCCGGGCTGGACGGGACGCATACCACCACCGAAGCGGTCCATGATCGAAATACCGTCCAGTAGCATGTCCGCCGAGCCGACCTTCATCCCGTTGATGCGCGGGTTGCCACCGCCTTCGACGCCCGGAGTGAGGTCAAACAGGTTGCTGACAACCCTTCCGTTCAGCGGAAGTTGCTCGATGCGGAGGCGGTCCTTGACGTCATTCACCTCCATGCCTTCGGTGGTCACGACGGGTGCGGCGCCCGTCACTTCCACGGTGGCCTCCAGTGCGCCGACTTCCATTGTCGTATCGACCACCACCGTCTGGCCGACTTCCACTCGCAGGGTCCCGGCCCATTTCTTGAAACCGGAAGCCTCGACTGCCAGCGTGTACGGACCGATAGGCACACTGGCGAAATAGTAAATTCCGACGGCGTTTGTTTCCGCCGCTCTGGCGACGCCTGTCGCCGTGTTTGTGAGGGTCACTTTCGCGTTTGGGACGACCGCCTTCGTGGCGTCTTGAACCGTGCCGCGGACGACGCCGAGACCGGTCTGGCCCATAACAGGGACAGCTACCAAAGCGAGAGCGAGGAACAACAAGACACACTTGCTTCCGAAAGAAAGCGAAACAGACATTCAATCTCCCTGTGCACTGATTGTGCAGGTTGGAGTATACTACCCGCCCCCCGTGGGGTCAAGATAGTTTAAGACCTGAATATATGCAGATACGGAGGTTGGCTCCAACTTCGCCGCTTTTGCCCGCCTACCTCCCTAGCCTCGCAATGCGGATGTTCCGGAAGTCGAGGTTCGTCGTCGGGTCGTGCGCCTGCAGGCTGATCGTCCCCGCCGTCAGCCGCGCCGCCTGCCGCGCGTTCATCCCCTCCGGCCGGTCATCCTCCCCCGACGTCACCGCGTACC
>JAEHDI010001303.1 GCA_016880505.1 Bryobacterales bacterium
CGAGCTGTGGAGCCGGCTCCGGAACTTTCTGTGTTTTCTGCCGGGGCCCCTTGCTGCGGACTCTTCCTGGAGCGAATCGTGCCATGATCGATCCGGCGCGACATCGTGCTCGGGCTAGGATGACTTGCTCCTCCTCTGTCAACCCCAGCACAAACACTGCAACCGCGTACACGGTGACGACAACGAATCCGTTGACCACGGCGTTCAAAGCGCTGCCGCTTGGCGGAATCCAGCGCCCAACCCCCAGCCCGACAAGCCACGCGACACCGGCGGCGGAAACTGTCTTCACAAACCCGCTGTCGTAAGGTAGTACGCGGAACAGGAAGCCGACCTGAGCAAGTCGCAAGAGGCCGACGACGCTCGTGGTGACGAATGCAGCGAGAGCTGCACCAAGGGCGCCCCAGCGAGGAATAAGCCAGAGGTTAAGGCCAGTCAGCATGACAAGCCGGATCGCGGAGTTCAACAGTTTGAGCCGCGTATGCCCGCTCATGTCCAGCACGGTGGCGCACATGCCGGTAGCTACGTAAAGCAGGCGCTGCGCGATTAGCACCCAGAGGATGACCACTGCGCTGGCGAAAGTGCTTCCAAACACCGAAAGCACGGGCCCTGGGAGGAGAACGAATATGAGGAAGACCGGGAGGTTAAGAGCTAACGTCCACCTGGTCGTGCTCCGGTAGAAACGAACAAACTCCATTCTCGAGTTGCGGCTGAACAGCTCAGACATCAGCGGCTGCGCCGGCATCGTGATCGAACGCTGAAAGAGTTCGCTGAGCTTGCTGACCTCGCGCGTCAAGGCGAACACACCCACCTGAGCGGTTGTGCTGAGTGTGCCGAGGAGAAGTACCTGCAGTTGACCCGAGAAATCGTCGAGAAGGCTAGCGAAATAGACTGGCAAGGAGTACCGCAAAATCGTGCCTGTCTCACGCCGTGGCGGCTCGACCGTCTTCTGACTCTTCGCAAGGTTCTTGAGGAAGTGAAGCAGCATCAAACAAACCGCTATTTCGGCCAGCCCTGAAGCGGCAATCGCCAATGCCGGCGTGAGGCCGATTACGGCCGCTGTGGCGATAAGGACGAGTTTGACCAATGGGTGACTAAAGAACTGGGCGATTGTTGTGTACTGCATCGCCTTGAATCCCCTGGTGGCGGCAGCCAGGGAATCGCTTGCTGCGAAGAAAGGAACGAAAACGGCGACCAGTCGGAGAACGGGGGCCAGGTTCACATCGTGGAAGACGGACTTGGCCACAACTTCCGCACCTACAAACAGCCCCCCTGCAAGAAGGATACTCAACCCCACGGTGAGCCCCACGCAAACCTGCAGCGTACCCCAGAACCCTGGGCGGTCACCGCGGCTTAGGAGGTGAGGCAGGAAACGAACAAGAGCGGTAGGTAAACCAAGAGCCGCCAAACCCGCGAGGACTTCAGCAGTCGTCAGGCCGAGATTGTATTGGCCATACTGCGGGGCCGTCATTAGCCGTACCAAGATGAACACTGCCGCGAACCGGCCGGCGTACGTGAACATCTTGCCCGCGAGCAGTATGCCGCCCCCTTTCGCCACAAGCACCATCTGGCGCTCCACGCTGAATGGGGCGTTTTCTGCGGTTGGATTAGATTGGAGGCTTCGGTTCATTTCTTGAGGAGGCACATCTGCCGCGGGCAACTCGGCACGGCCAGACTCTTCTGGATTGGTGCGTGCAGGCTCGATGGCTGTATTTGGAACTGGCTGACGCCGGTGTAGCGGTTTACCTCAGGCCCGAAGTTCTCAAGCCGCTCCCCGCCCATTCAAGACGACTAAAAGAGTCCACCAGAGAATCTTCAGGTCTTGCAACAAGGTGCAGTCCCTGACGTACTGCAGGTCCAGTCGGACCATTTGATCAAACGTAATCCCGCTGCGCCCCTTCACTTGGGCAAGTCCCGTAATCCCCGGCAGAACATCGAGCCGCCCGCGGTGCCACGGCCGGTACTCTTCCACTTCCCATGCAACGTGCGGCCGCGGGCCGACCAACCCCATGTCACGTTTGAGCACGTTGAAGAGCTGTGGCAACTCATCCAGACTCGTCTTACGCAGAAACCGGCCGACTTTCGTCACATACGCCTTATGACTCGGCTTATAGACCAGTCGAGTTTCACCGTCTGATGGTGAGTAGATCTCACCTCGTATGTACGCTTTCATGAATTGACGGGCGTCATTGCCCGCATAGTCATGCTTCATCGTGCGGAATTTGTACAAACGAAAGCGCCTGCCACCGTAACCGATTCTTTCCTGAACGAAGATGGGCGAACCTCGCGACTCCAGCCGGATCACCAGCGCAACGACGAGCATGATTGGCGCCGCCAAGGGCAATAAGAACACGCACACCGCGACGTCGAGCACGGTCTTCGCAAACCCGTATCTCTTTCGCAGGGCCGGCAGACTGCCGATGACACTTTCCGGGTTCTCGGTAGGAGACATGGTTTGACGGATCGCTGGCTGACGGCCTTCAGACCGGCGGCGACAGTTCAGTGACAACGCCGTTTTCGATTCCGTACTTAAGTGCGCACTCGGGACAGGTCGCTTCCTGGTAGCCCTCATGCCTGTCTCCTCGGAGCCTGAGCATCGGATGTCCACAGCGACAAACGTAACCGACGGTCACAGCCGGGTGGCCGATTACCAGATGGAAGTCGGGGATAGACTTCGTGACCAGTGCCCCCATGCCTACCATGGCAAAACGCCCGATCACGAGGTCGTTGCCGATGACGCATCCGGCCCCGATCGTCGCTCCTTCCCGAACCAAGGTCGGCCGAGTGGTTTCGTCCGGTTCAGACGATCGAAGCTGTGCCAGGTCCACCGTTGTGGCTCGCGGAAACCGGTCATTCGTGAACACGGTGGCGGCACTGATCATGACGCCATTTTCGATTGTCACTCCGGTGCATATGTAAACGAACGCATTGATCTTCACCCGAGAGCCGATCCGGACGTCATAGGCGATGTAGGTCTTTTCACCGACGATGCAGTCTTCGCCTATTCGGGTCGAATGACGGACGTGGACGTTATCCCAGATGGAGGTGCCGGCTCCGATTTCAACGCCATCTTCGATGATCGCAGTGGGATGGACCTGGACGCTCATGGCGCCACCGCCACGGCGACCCGATCGTGACCGTTGCTCTTGGGCTGCACAGACGCTCGCCAAAACGGGCGCACCCTCGTCCACCGAGACTGGCGAAGCGCCACATAAGCGGCCTCCACTGCCTGAACCGACGCCAGGGCATCCTGTGCGTTGATCAACAGGGCCTCACCGTACAGGAGTGCATTCGCGAAATTGACAACCTGACTCCGGAACGCCTGAACCTTGTCGTACCCGTGCCCAAACACGATCCAATCCCTGCTTGACGACTGGCGGTACTTTGACTCCTTCCAGCCAATGAAAACTGTGCCGCGAGAGCCGTAGATGCTGATGTAGTTCGGTTGCTCCTTGTTGATGCTCCACGAGAGGTCGATACTCCCCATAACCCCGCTGACACTTCGAACGAGGATTCGAACAGTATCCTCCACCTGCAAACTCTGCACTCGTCTGCCCTCGACCACCTGCAGTTCAGCCAAGGGTCCGAGGAAATAGCGAACGATGTCGACGGAGTGCGAACCATTGTCGATCAGCACTCCTCCACCACTGATGCTCGGTTCCGAATTCCACCGGAGCGTCATGTCAACTTGAGACGTGAAGACGTTCTCGAAGAGCACTATGTCGCCCAGGATGCCCGATGTGACGATGCTCTTCGCACGGATGACATCGTCGACGTATCGAAACTTCGATCCCATCGTGAGCGTAACTCCTGCCTTCCGCGCGGCTTCCACCATGTGCGTGGCGCCGCGAACATCAAGTGTCAAGGGCTTCTCGCAAAGGACGTGAATTCCTCGCTCGATCAGATGAAGACAGACGTCAAGGTGAGTGGATGGCGGCGTGCAAACGATCGCTGCGTCGGGTTTGGCTTTCTGAGTAAGAGCCTCGACCGAGCCGAAGCTCTGGCAACCGAAACCTTCAGCCATCGCCGAAGCCGCCTCAGGTCGAATATCTGCGACGGCCACAATGCTGACGTTTTCGCACTTCTCGCAGGCGCGGGCATAAGCTTGTGCGATAGCTCCTGCACCGACAATGCCGAGTTTCAGTTTCCTTCCGTTCGTCCTCATGGCCTTATGCTCCCAGTTGCCGGATCGCGTCGCGAAGGGACTGCGCGACATAGTCCACGTGTTGGTCTGTGTATCGCTCGTTCAAAGGAAGAACCAATGCGCTTTCGAGGGCGGCAAAGGTGCCCTTGAAACGGTCAGGGTTGTAGTCAACGGTCTCAGGTCGAGCCAGGGTGAAGGGGAAACGGCTCGATCCGAAGGTTCGCTGCCGCTGGAAGATCTCGCACATGAACGCTGGCTTCTGAATGTATCGCGGAGCGGAGGATATTCCTTTCTTCGCGAGGATCTGTGCCAATCCAACCGCTCCTCCCGGCAACGTGCCGCTATCGACCCGGAGACAGTACTTCCAGTATGTGTGCATGCTTTTGGGATAAGTATATGGAGTCTCGATTCCGGGCAAATCGCCGATATGCTCAGTGAGCCTGGCAGCGGCCAAGACACGATTGACGACGGATGCCTTGAGTTTAGATAGTTGAGCCACGCCGACCGCTCCCTGCAGCTCAGACATCCGGTAGTTCGGGGCTAGAAAGTAATGATCCGGTTTTGGGTCGCCGTATCCCCACGCCTTGTTGATAAACAAGAACATTCTCCGCGCCAACGCCGGATCGCTCGTGCAAACCAGGCCCCCCTCGCCGGTGGTCATGTGTTTGCCTTGCTGCAGGCTGAAGCAGCCGATCGTTCCGATCGCACCCATCTTCTGGCCGCCCTGCTCAGCCATGAATGCTTGTGCGCAATCTTCGATAACCGGAAGGTTCTTCGCGCGAGCCAGTTCCATGATCCCGCGCATGTCGCACGGGTTTCCGAAGAGGTGGGTGACGATGATGCCTTTGGTTCGATCGCTAAGGCAGGGAGCGATCGTCTCGGCGGTTACATTGAAGGTCCGAGGATCGACATCCGCAAACACTGGGATCGCCCCCTGGTACAGGATAGGAGCCAGGGCTCCCATATCGGTAATAGGAGTGGTCACGAACTCGTCACCGGGGTTCGGATCCAGAGCCGCAACGGCCGTGTGGATAGCCGCCGTCCCTGATGCGCATGCGTAAACGTGCTGGACTCCGAGAACCTCGGCAAATCGCTTCTCAAGAAGTCGAACGAACTCACCCTTGGTGCTGGTAAGAGTTCCGCTTCTGATTACCTGCCCCAACAGGTCCAGTTCTTCGTCCCCGAGTGTACGACCGGAAGCGTCCTGGTCCGAGGGCAGGCTGATACGTTGTTCTGCTAGAAGAGTACTTGATTCCATACCGTTGCCTTTCTGGTTCAAATCAGGAAATGTCAAAACGAACGCGTCAAAGGACCATGACCGCCTACCCACAGGAACGGCGGCGCGGCCTATTTACAGTCGAGATATCGTCGAACTAGTCGCCGCCAAGCGCGGCCGGCAATCTGGGGTTCCAGGTGCGCGGCTGTGCCGCGGGGATGCGGGGAGCCCCATCAGTGCGCCCAGGCGCCTGTCGAATTTCGCTCACCGGCGGCCGGGTCTGGAGACGACGTTTGGCGGAACAGGCGCCGAGAACCACTTCGAGCGCGTCGGCGATGCGCGTGCCACTGTCGCCCTGCCCAAACGGGTTATCCGTTTTGCGTACTTGCTCTATCCATGTTCCGTCAGAGTGAACCTGCTCAAGTGCCGACGCCAAGCGGTCCGGGCAGCCGCCGACGAGTTTGGCAACGCCGCACTCGACCGCTTCGGGGACCTCGGTGTTCTCTCTGAGGATCAACAGCGGTTTTCCTAATGTCGGAGCTTCCTCCTGCACGCCGCCTGAATCAGATACGATCAGCCAGGCATAGGCCAGCAAAACAACGAATTCCTCGTACCGGAGGGGAGGAATAAGACGGATTCTTGGGTGGTCCGCGAGGACCAGGCGAGCCGCCTCTGTTACTGCGGGGTTCGGATGAACCGGGAAGATCACTGCGACGTCACTATGACTCTCCACGAATCTTCGGACCACTCGCAAGTTTTCCACCATGGTCTCGCCGAAGCTTTCCCGGCGGTGAGTTGTCAGCACGATTCGCCGCAAGCCTTCTGTCTCACGTACCAACTCGTCCACCACGGGCAGTTGTGGGAATTTCTCGAGAATCGTCACGAGCGAGTCCACGACGGGGTTACCAGTCAAAAACACCCTGTCCGGCGGTACCCCCTCGGCAAGCAGAATATCCAGGTTCCCGCGAGTCGGCGCGAAGTGATAGGTGGCGAGCCGCGAGACAATTCGGCGGTTCATCTCTTCGGGAAACGGACTAAGCGCGTTGCCGGTCCGCAAGCCTGCCTCTACATGTGCCACTGGGATC
>JAEHDI010001304.1 GCA_016880505.1 Bryobacterales bacterium
GCCCGGCGGCGGGCACCGTCATGCCCCTGCCCGATCGAGGTTCAGACTCCAACCAGCCCCCAATCCCCATACCAGCACTGCCCGACGCAGGAGCCAGCCATGGCCGGCATCCAAGACGACAACCCATTCAGCATCCAGTTCGTCCCGCTGGTCGACGTCACTACGAAGCGAGGAAGTGAGCCAATGGTCCGCGGGCCCACGGGCCGCAGCCGAGGCCGGCCCAGGACAGGACGTCACTCGCTCGAGCGCTGCGGAGCTACTTGCCCTTGGGCGGCTCGGGCTTCTTCTCGTCCTTCTTGTCGCCGCCGCCCTCGAGCTCGGCATCCTTCTTGGCCTTCCGCTTCGTGATGAACTCGTCGAACTTCTCGCGCGTCGGCCACTGCGCCTTCACGGCGTTGACCCACTCCTTGACGGTCTTAGCGTTCCACTGCGCCTTGCGTGGATCCATCTCTTCACCGAGGTCCACCGCGGCGTAGCCGACGTGCACGCCCATCGTGATGTTCATCAGCGTCGTGTTGAGTCGCATCCCCCACAACGCGGCGTCCGTGTTCTTGTAGTCGATCTCGCGCAGCTGGTTGATGAGGAAGAGCAGCGCGGGGTAGCCCATCTTCTCGAATTCGCGCAGCGCCCGGTCGGCCCTGGCACCCGAGCCGTCCTTGGCTTTCTTGAACAGCTCCTCCATCTTGGTCTTCTCCTCGGCCGTGACGGAGTCGGGGATTTCGAGCGCATCGCATTCCTTCTTCGGGTCGACGACCTCGGCCATCGACTTGACCGGAAACTTCTTCCAGGCTTCGGTGCCCGTCTCGCGCATCTTTTCGCGCTCGGCTTGGAGATCAGCGGGGGTCTTCGGCTTGGGAGGATCCTGCGTCTGGAATTCGGGGCAAAGCCGCAATGCCGGAGCCGCCGCGGGTGCATCACCGGGGCACAGCGCCAAGGCCGAGACAAGACAAAGGACTGGTCGTGAGATCATCGGAGTCGGAGGTCAGGGGAACGATCGCGACGGGAACTGGAGGTCGCTGGACAGGTCACAGCCCCGCCACGGCCGTACTCTCGTAACTCTGCGCCGGGTGTCAAAGACCCGTCAGAACCATGGCTTACGGGCCAGATTCCGTAGCGCGGGAGGATTGTTCCCCCGCTCACGTCCAGCGGAACAACCGCAGCGCGAGCAGGAAGCACGCACACGCGAACCCCGACAGACCGATCAGCGGCCACGTCACGTCCGACCAACCACCCGGTTCGAGCATCAGATTGCGCAGCCCGCGATTGAGGTGCGTCAGCGGCATCGCTTCGGCCGCCCAGCGCACGATGCCCTCGAGCTTCTCGTTGCTGAAGAACGTGCCGCCGAGCAGCCACATCGGCAACTGGAACGCATTCATGAGGCCCGCGATGCCCTCGATCGTGCGCGGCCGCGTGGCCAACAGACAGCCGAGCCCGCTGAAGGCGAGGCCGCCCACGACGACGAGCGCCGTCAACGCAGGCACGCTGCCGCGCAGCGGCACGCCCCACAACACGTAGCCGAACAGGATGATCGCGGCGGACTCGGGCACGACGAGCACGAAGCGGCCCAGCAGGTAGCCGATCAGGAACTCACTGCGCCGCATCGGAGTCACGAACAGCCTGCGCAGCAGGTGCTGCGTGCGCATCTGCACGAGGTTGAAGCCGACGCCCCACATGCCCGCGCCGAGCAGGTTCAGGCC
>JAEHDI010001305.1 GCA_016880505.1 Bryobacterales bacterium
CTTTCTTGCCGTCTGAGGCGAGCCGGTAGACCCGCGCAAGCAGATCTGTGAGGCCGAGCCCAGGCATCACGCCGGAGATCCCCGCGTCGATCAGTTCCAGGATGTACATGCCACCCCAGCCTTCGAGTACCCCCACCTCCCCGTCCGTTTCTTCGATGATTCGCTTCGTTTTGGCGGCCATCATCGGCTCTTCCAGCTTGATGTAGCGAAAGTGAGGGTAGGCCCGATGCAGCGCTTTGACGAAGCCCGGGCTCACCGTCGGCCCGCCCGGATTGAAGTCTTGAATCACGAGCGGGAGGCGGATTGCCTGGAGAATTCGCTCGAAGTAGCGAAACAGGTCTTTCTCGCCGAGCGCAAACAGGCGCGGCACGGTGACCGCGAGGGCCGTGGCTCCGAGGTCCTGTCCGCGGCAAGCCATCTCCGCCGCCGTGATCGCCGACGGGTAGTTCACCTGGGCGATCACCGGGATTCTCCCGGCCGCGTGCTTGACGGCCTCCCGAACCAGTTGCATACGTTCTGTTTCGGAAAGTTTGTAGAACTCGCTCGCATAGGCCGGCAGGCAGACGGCAGAAGCTCCCGCCGCGTTTGCGAACTCAATCAGGCCTGGCAGCTCATCCCACGCGATCTCCTGCCCTCGGGTAAATGGAGTGGGAATGATCGGGACAATACCGTCGATCCGAAACGACTGGGGCTCTGGCATGAATATTCCTCAGCTCACTTTAGCGAACGGTTCGGAAAGAATCGAGAGGCGGCACAGGTTCTCCGGGCTTCAACCCGCCAATGACGTCCTGGACTTTCTTCTGCATCTTCCACCAGTACTCGAACTCGGTATCCCACTTGCCCAGCGCTGTGGCGAGACGGTAGTTCTGATACTCAGACAGCCAAGCTTGCCGGTATAGCGCTTTCAGCTCCATCGTGGAGTCCATCAGGTCCTGGAGCAGGCCATGGTTATGGGAGCCGGTTTGGGTCCTCAAGAGCAGATTCACCTTGTCGCGCGGCGCATCCGGACCCAGCATTCGAATATACTTGGCAATCTCGATCGCGTACAGATTCTTCATGCCGAGGTGGTCCAGCATGCGCGCGCCCAACAAGAGGCTGTATAGAGTAGCTGGATCGCCCTTGAGCCTCAACGCCTCAAGCAGATGCGTGGTTGCTTCCTCGGCCGAGAGGCGTGCCTCGCGAAGCTCCTTCTCCCGCTGTTCGAGTTGTTTCAGGCGGCCGGGTTCGAACGGGTCGTCCCAGAAATGCAGCATGGTCGAACCGCCCAGTGCTGTAAAGAACGTCTCCTGCGATTTTGTCAGCGCAGCCAGACCCTGAGCAACCTCGATTGCAACGGACGGAGGATACATCTGGCGGGCGTAGTCAGAGAAGAACTGCTCTTGATCGACGGGTGACGATTGCCAGGGAGCTGCTGCGCCGAAGGCCATGCCGGGAAGCGACATCCGATAGATCGTCTGGGCGTCATCGCTCCAGCCCGTATTGAGGAGGCCCATGGCCCCGTACTTCCGGCCCACGGCGAGCATACCGCTGATGTTTCCGAAGGACGTTTGAAAACTCGGTGCCACCTCGTTCCAGTTCCAGACGCCCGGAGCGACAACCATCGGCAAACCAGCCTTCGCCAGCGGTTCAACGATCGGCGTGAAGTCCTTCTCGACCCGGTAGTGCCAGGGCACTGCGATTGTTTCCTTGGGAAGCTGGGAAATCAACTCGGGATAGCGTGAGAAAATCCGCGCGCCGGCGATCATGTCCGCCCAGAACATCATGCGCTTGTTGTGCTTCAGCACAATGGCGGAGACGTTCTTGAGATGCTCCATGAAGAGCTCCGCCGGCGGTGCACCGGCCACAGGGCTGCCAAAGAGTTCTAACGCCCATGGTTCGTCAAAGCCGATGTGAAACCAGGGACTCGGAAACAACTGTGCCATCTGGCCGACCCAGTCGTCGAGGAACGCCCGGACGCGCGGGTGCCGTGGATTGAATTCGCCTCCGTACCTCAGCGGGGCCATGTCGGAGTACTGCTCGACGCGGAACACGTCGTGCATGTGCCCATAAAACTCCATGCAGGGGACGACGTCGATGTGGCGCTGGCGGGCGTAGGCGATGATCCGTTTGATCTGTTCCTGGGAATAGCGGGATTCCAGGTTTACCAGTGGGTAACCTCGGACTTCAATGTTGGCTTCGGCGTAGAAATAGTATTGGTTCGCCTTCCACCTCGCCAGGAAATCGAGTTGCCGCTTGATCTCATCCTCGGTAAGCAGCGCTCCGTGGTTGGTGTCCATCATGAAGCCGCGGTAGGCGAGCGACGGCCAGTCCCGGATCTCCACTTCGGGGAGCGCCGCCTGTGCACCGGAACCTTCCACCAACTGGCGGAGCGTCTGGACGCCATAGAACAAGCCGGCGGAGGATTTCGCGCGGATCTCGGCGCCGTCCGCGGTGATCTTGAGGGTGTACGCTTCGCGCGACTCCGGCCCGCCGCGTTCGTCACGCACGGGAAGCGCCGGAGCATTCTCCGTTCGCGTGAGTACGATCGCCCGGCCAGACCCTGCGCCTTCCGTAACTGAAACGGGCGACTGCGCCGCCGCGGACAGAGCCGACGAGAGTTCGCCCGCGGCAAACCTGTCCTCCGCTCCGGGCGTGGAGGCTAGACGGATCGTCAGGCCGCGCAACGACAGTTTTCCCGATCCGTATCGGACTTCCTGCGGGCGGGGAAGCAACGGGTTATGGCTGGCCGCCGTGGCGGGCAGCAGCAAAAGAAGTAATCCAATGATGACGCACATATTGTTTATCCTTCGGATTTCCAGACTACGAACCCCGCCGGACCAGAACCCCCTCCGCGCTCACATTCAGGATGTGCCGACCCAGTCCCTTCGGAACAACGATGGTCTGCTTCTCTGGCTGCTTTGATCTCAGGCTGCTCCGCAATTCGTCGGAAAGGTGGAGGGTCCAGGTCGATTCGTGAGCGTCAAAGTGCCGGCAGTAATGGTCGTCGTATGTCAGTGACAGGGTCAGCGATTCGGGCGGAGACGCGTCCTGGGCGACTGTGGAATGTAGATACGCGCAGTATTCGCCGGCAGTCATATAGCGAACACTCTCGCCGAGATCGCTCAACAGACGATCCATCGCGCCCTTATCCATCGCGACATCCCGATCGTGAACCGCGATAAACACCGGCCCGTCGATCGTCCACGGCATGTCCGCCGCGGAGAGCTTCGTGTCGAAGGCCCAACTGATCTGGCGGACCGGCGGACCGAGCGCAACGACGCGGTCGCGCCCGAGATAGTATGGCGAGGCGAGCCGCGTCAGGCCGAATCCCAAAGCGGCCGCGATGCGTCCGGTATGGTTGGCCAGCGTTTGGGAATGCTCCCCGCCGCCCGGCCGGATAAAGAGGGGAGTCACGCCGAAGTCTTCCCGAAGGTACTCGATCGAGCGCCTCATGTGAAGTTCCTGCGTCGCCGCCGGGATCTCGCGACTGCGCATGCGGTCACCGAACTCGGTGTCGAATCCCAAGGTTGCGATTCCGTCCAGAGGCGCGTTCCAGAAAGGACCGGGAGGAGAATCCAGATCGGGCAACATGTGGGTCCAGCCATGACTCTGAATCTCGAACACGCCTTCCCGTCGGCCCGCATCCAGCCCTCGTTTCGTGGACGCATAGTCGTGGATTGTTTTTCCATCCAGTTCGTCCACGACCCTTGTCTGTTCCCAGGGATTCAACACCCGCTGAGACTTCCGATCCACAAAGCCAGTGTTGACGACTTGCGTCAGCACTGCCTTGCGCCGCTTCAGAGGCTCGATAATCGCCTTCCGAATCTCCTCCTCGCTTAACGTCCGGTAGTGCCAGTAAGGCAGAAATGTCTTGTCGGACGTTCCCATGTCGTGCATCTCGAGAACCACGCTCTTCGGATACTCCGCGTAGAGGGCGTATCCCTGTGTCCAAACCAGACACCGTTTGAGCAGGTCGCGTACGATTTGCCTGCCGATCTGTCCGCTCGGCCGGTGGGCGTCAAGCCAAGCTACACGACCGCCCTTGGCAAACTCACGAACCGCAAGAAAGGGAAGGTA
>JAEHDI010001306.1 GCA_016880505.1 Bryobacterales bacterium
CGCCGTTCGTCGTCTGCCACCCTCGCAGGGCATGGAAAACAATGGCTCGTGGCGCCCTCTTTCCGATGAGAACTATCGCAGCATCCCTGTTGTTTCTCATGTTGCTCGAAATGCCCGCGGCCGCGCAAACCGCCGACGGGTGGCTCGCGCAGGCACGCCGGCATGCGCAAGCGCGCCAGTGGACACAGGCGAGCGAAGCAGCCCGCAAAGCGATTGCCCTCGATCGGGGTCTGGGCAAGCCCGAATTCCACGCCTCCCTCGCGGCGCGCGGAGATTTTGCCGCCGCCATCCCCTTGATGGAGGCGGTCCGCTCGAAAGCCCCGCCTTCCTATGACTTGGATTACAACCTTGCGCTCGCCTGCTTTATGAGCGGGAATCTCGACAAAGCCGCCGGATACACGGCCGCTCTCACCAGCCGCTACCAAAAGGCCGAGGCGTTCAACCTGCTCGCGGAGATCGAAGAGAAGGGAGGCAAGTATCTCGATGCCGTTCGCGCGTTTCAGAAAGCCGCCGAGTTAGAGCCCGCCAACGAGGATTACCGGTTCGACTACGGCTACGAGCTGCTGCGGCACAAGAACACCGCTGAGGCAGCGGCCATCTTTGCCGGCGGCGTCACGGACTTCCCCGGCTCGTGGCGGATGCGGCTGGCGCTGGGCTGCGCCTGGTATATCCACGGCGGCGCCGCCCGCGAGGCCGTCCAGCCCTTGCTGGAGGCGCTCTCCATCCAGCCGCGCATTGCGCTGGCCTACCGGATCCTGGGACAGATGTATGAGTTTGCGGGAGCGGAACAGCCGGCCATCCGGGCCGCCTTCTCCCGCTACCTGTCCTCTCAGCCGCGCGACGCCTGGGCTTACTACTATCAGGGCCGCATTCAATACCTCGACGCGCACTCGGCTGCTTCGGCTGACTATGGACCCGCCGCGGCCACATTGAAAAAGGCCCTGGCGCTCAAGCCGGATCTCGCGGAAGCTCACCTGCAACTCGGCGTGATTGCACTGGATGAGGACCGCCCAAAGGACGGCGTCGAGCACTTGCTTGCCGCCATTCGTCTGAGCCCGCGGTTGGCCGAGGCCCACTATCGTCTAGGCGTCGCCTACAATCGTCTCGGCGATACGGAACGCGCCGTGGCCCGCTTCGAGATTCATGAAAAAGTGAAAGCGCAGGCACAGAAGGACGCCGCCAACGAGGAGGTCATGCAGTTTCTCGTCTCCCAGAACCCGGAGGCAAGTCTTGCCCGATAGGCAGGCGATCGCAAAATCTCTTCTTTTTTTCTACTCCTAAGTTCTCGGCTTCCGTGAGCGGAGGCGCATGATAGGGCCAGACAGGTAACTTTCCCACGGGGACGACCCTGCGGAGTTAGCCCTGGCCTCTGGCAGCAGTCATGGCCGATCAGAATACATACTTGAGGCCGAACTGGGTCTGGCGCATCGGGGCGGAGATGCCCGTAATTACGCCGGCCGCCCCCGGTCCATCGTCGATAAAGTTATCGGGTTGGGCGAAATACGGGTGATTAGCGAAATTGAAGAACTCCGCCCGGAATTCCAGAAATTGCCGCTCTTTTTCGAGAAACCTCTTGCGGAAAGATAGATCAGACACCTTCGATCCTGGCCCGTCCAGAACGTTCCTGCCCGAGTTCCCGAAGGTGAAATCATCCGGCAGAGGAAACGCGTCGATGTTGAACCAGTTGTCCGGTTTGCGTTCACCAGACGGGAGATTGCCATCCTCTGTCCTGTTCGCGCGCAACAGTCCCACTGAGCCCGTGTTAGACGGATCAAAGCCCAGCAGAGGGGAAAACGGAAAGCCCGACGTGAAGGATACAATGCCGCCGATGTGCCATCCTCCCAGGATCCAATCCGCTGCTCCTCCCTGGTTGATGAATCGCCTGCCCTTTCCTAACGGCAGCTCATAATCGAAGCTGCTCACCCATCGGAATCGCTGGTCAAAGTCGGCCCTTCCTTTCTCCGCGCGGACGTTGTAGCTGTTCTGCGGCCAAGGCTGGGAGCAGCAGATCTCCGGCAGATCATTGATCGCCTTCGCGTAGGTGAAGGCGCTCAGAATCATCAGTCCATTCGTCAGTCTCTTGTCCGCCTTCACCTGAAGGGAATGGTAGCTGGAGCTGCCTCGATTCTCCATCGACGTGAACGTGCCGTATTCTGGATACGGACGCCGTTCCTGGATGTCCCCAGGTCCCGGTATGGCGATTTGGTTGTGGTCCGTCAGGCCCTGGAGATGAGTTCCCTTGGAGCCGACATAAGCGATCTCCAAAGTAGTCTGGGTGGGTAGTACCCTCTGGATGCCGAAGTTCCATTGCTGGTAGCGAGGGGAACGCAGCCGCCGGTCCAGGCTGGTCACGGGCGGAGTCACGGCCTGCGTGGGATCGAGCGGCGGGAAACCCTGGGGGACGGTGAGTACGGGAGTGATTCCGTTACTGATGAAGCTGGGCTCATAGAAGAACGGGACGTTGTACGCCAGTTGCAGGCCACCCGCGGTCTTGATCTCCTGCAGGCTGTAGAAGATGCCGTATGCACCGCGAATGACCGTCTTGCCGTCCTGGAACGGGCTGTAAGCAAAGCCGATCCGCGGGCCGAGGTTGAACTTGTCGACGTCGACCAAGCCCCTGGATTGTCCGTTCCGGTTGGCGACGACTATCTGGCCCGTGGCGAAATCGAAATTGCTCTGCTTGTCGTTCACTTCGACAATCGGCGTGGCGTACTCGTAGCGGAGCCCCAGGTTCAGGGTCAGCTTGGGGGTCACTTTCCAGTTATCTTCCACGAACATGCTGTAGACCTGCTGGCGGTTGCCGAGGTCCAGCAACGAAGAGATAGTCGAGGAACTGGGCAGGCCGAGCAGCATGTCGGCAAGCGGGCTTCCGGTGCCGGACCGGGACTCTGGATTCTGGGTAAAGCGGCCGTTGAAGCTGAAGTTTCCGCGAGGACGAGACACCTGGAAAATGTTGAACTGGCTCCAGCGAACCTGCCCGCCGACCTTCAGGCTATGCCGTCCTCGAATCAGACTGAGCGAGTCCGAGATCTGCCGTTCTTGGCTCGCCAGCAGCGTCGGAGCAAAGCCTGGGTCGCCCACCCGCCGGTAGCCGCTCGGCGCGAATATGGTGAGCCCGTTGGTCTTTGGATTGTTAACGACACCCGGCACCTGCAGCTCAGGGGGAGGAAATTGAGTGCCGCCTTCCGGGATGCCGCGATGGACGTTGACATAGCTGAATCCCAACCGCAGATCGTTGACCGAGGTGGGAGTAAAAGTGTGCGTGTAGCCTACTGCGGCCCCGCGGGTGACCTCAAAAGCGAACCCGGTGCTGGAACCACCGCCATTAGCGAGTCCCGGCAGCGGTGCTGGACGGAAGTCAGTGCGGTCGCTCAATGAGAACCTCCCGAAGAGCTGGTCAGTTTCCTTGATGTTGTAGTCCGCCCGCGCGTCCATCTGATCGACGCGGTCACGTTCGTTCGGTGAAATGATGAAGTTGTTGCGGAGTTTATCGGCCTGGTTCGGCCCAGGATAAAGGTTCATGTAGTTTTGGCTCAGTGCCACAATCTGATCCTGTGGAACCCGGTTTCCGCCAAAGGGCACGCGGCTGTTTGTAGCCGCGTCATAGCTGGACGGATCGTAAATAACGTTGTTTCCAGGGCCGCTGAAATCTCCTGTCTTTTGGCTCAGGGTGGGCACGGAGGAAACGAAGGTGAGCGGGTTTCGGATGCGCGTCCCTTGGTAGTCGCCAAAGAAGAAAATCTTGTCCCGCCGGATCGGGCCGCCGATCGTTCCTCCGAACTGGTTTTGTTTAAAGGACGCCTTCTTCTGCGAGGGGTCCTCAAAAAACCCTCGGGCGTCGAGAGCGGAGTTGCGGAAGAACTCGAATAAGCTCCCGTGGAGTTCGTTCGTTCCGGACTTGATGACAGCGTTGATCACGCCGCCACCGCTACGCCCGAACTCGGCTGAGTATCCGTTGGTCTGGACCTTGAACTCTTGGATGGCATCGACATTAGTCCGCAATACTACCCCGCCGTTATCGTTGGAGTTGTTGTCGATCCCATCTAGCAGGAAATTATTCAGCGTTCCCCGCGCTCCGTTCGCCACGAAACTGTTCAATCCGCCGGTGCTGCTGCCCCCGACATTGCCGTTGGTGCCCTCGCTGGTCCGCACCACTCCTGTCGTAAGGGTAGCCAGTTGGATATAGTCCCGCCCGTTCAAAGGCAGATCAGTGATCTGGCGGGAAGTGATGACTTGGCCGAGCGAGGAGGTCTCGCTTTGCACTGCTGGCGCCTCCTCCGTGACCACTACCTCTTCAGTGACCGCCCCTACCTGCAACTGAAAATCGACCCGTAGCCGGTCCTGCACCTGAAGTACAAGGTTTTCTCTTTTTTCGGGACGGAACCCCTTGGCTTCCACCGACACCGAATACACCCCAACCTTCAAGGGCGGGGTGACATAGGTACCGGTCGGCCTCGGCCCTCCAGCCCGTTTAATGTCGCGCTCGGTTGCCGTCCCTGCACGGGCCGCCAGAGAACTCCTCAACTTCATGGTCGACTGGTCCACTCTCGGCGATCGCTTCACGGATCTC
>JAEHDI010001307.1 GCA_016880505.1 Bryobacterales bacterium
GTAACGTGGAGGCCAACTGCCGCGTCTCTGATCGCGGGCCGCTCGATGAGCCGGTGATGGCGGTCCTTCGACGCCATGCTTGGAACAAGAATTATTACTGCTAGCTTGCTCCTCGGAGCCGCGGCGTTTGCTGCCGAGCCCGACTACTTCCCGCTGCATCCTGGCAACCAGTGGGTCTACCGGTGCACCGGAAACTGCGGTGACGAGCTTCCGGTGCTCGAAATCGCGCGTGACAGGTCGTTCAACGGGACTTGGTACGCCCTGTTGAAAGGCTTCCACGGACGCGAGACCTGGCTCCGCCAGGATTCGGACGGCGTTCTTTGGGCTCTCGATCCCGATTCGGGACTCGAGACCCGCTGGTACTCGTTTTTCGCGCCGGTGGGCGAACCTTTCGACACCGGCGCTGACCCCTGCTCCCGTAGCGCGTCGGTCGTCACCCGGGAGTTCGACTACCGCGGGCCGGCCGGCCGGTTCGATGACGTCCTCCAGCTTCGCTACGGCGAAAGCGCCTGCGCCGACGCCGGCGCCAACGAGGAGTACTTCCTCCCCTGGACAGGCATCGTCCGGCGCGTCGAAACCACCATTGCCGGCCCCCGTACCTATGACCTGATCTACTCCCGCACCGGCGGCGTCACCGTGATCGCCGAGCCGCACCTCAGTTTCGGGCTGCACATCGACCGCTCGCTCTATGACGCCGACTTTATGCCGCCTGTCGATCCGTCGCGCAGCGTTCCCGTCATGACGGCGCGTATCGCGCTCACGAATGCGACCGACCAGCCGGTGTCGCTTGTCTGGCCCAGTGGTCAGCGCTACGACCTCGAAATCCGCAACGAACGGGGCGAAGTGGTTTGGCGCTGGTCCGACGGCAAGGCATTCCCGGCCGTCTTCGGCGAAGAGAAATTCGGCCCTGGGGAACGTAACCACACCATCCTCGTGCCGCTCGCCGGCCGCGACATGAAGACCCTGCCTCCCGGGCGATACACGGTCACCGCCTGGCTTACGACAGAGCCGGTTGTGTACAAAGCCTCTGTCGGTTTCGAGGTGCGGCATGTCTTCTAAGGCGCTGCATATGCGGTTTACTCTCTGTCTCGGCGCCCTGCTCGGCGTCGTCCCCACATTCGCCGGGCCGGATTACTTCCCGCTCCAGGCAGGCAATCAGTGGGTATACCGTGGATCGGGCATCCGCGCGGCGGAGACGATAAAGATCGAAGTCACGCAATCCACCGAGTTCGACGGCCGCACGTATTATCTGCTCGACGGTCTCGGCGAGTCGGATCACTGGCTGCGCATGGGCGAGGACGGCTCACTGCTCCGCTACGATCCGGAGACGAAGCAGGAAGAGGTCTGGTACCACTTCGGCGCGGCCGAAGGCGAAAAGTACAACACAAAACTGCCCGGCGTCTGCTGCGGCCTGGCGGAGATCGCCAGCCGCAAAGCGGAGTACGAGGGGCCCGTCGGCTGGTTCGATTACGCGCTTGAAGTCCGCTACCCCGGCACATTTCAGGTCGGCATCGACCGCGAGGTGTTCCTGCCCTATGTGGGCTTGGTCTACCGCGGTCAGGCAACCGGCGGTCCGGGTTACGCGCACTACGATCTGATCTATGCCCGCCTGGGGGGCGTGACACACATCTCCGAGCCTGAGCTGGGCTTTGGGCTGACGCTCGACTCCGCACTGTACACCATCAACCTCATGCCGTCCCCTGATCCCCGCCAGACCCAAAGACTGACTGCGCGTCTGACCCTGCGAAACACGGGATGGGAGCCGGCCATGCTCGTTTTTCCGTCTGGGCAGGACTTTGACTTGCTTCTGCGCAATGACCAGGGAGAGGTCGTCTACCAGTGGTCCGACGGTAGGTTCTTTCCCGAAGCCGTCCGTCGACTGCCGTTCGGTCCTGGAGAGAAAAACTTCGCCTTCTCCGTCCCCCTGTCCGACAAGGAAGGGAAACCGCTCGCTGCCGGCCGCTACGTCGCGGAGGCCTGGCTCGCCACGGAGCCGCGAAGCTACGCCGCCTCAGCCACGTTCGAGGTTGTCCACGCCTTCTGACTTCATCCGGACTTTCGCCAGGTCGTACTGCCCCAGTCCCCGGGCGTTGGCGATCTCCAGGTAGGGCAGGCTTCGCTGATCCATTCCCCAGTAGGCCTTCGCGGCCCAGGAGTCCACCGCTACGGGGTCCGTCCCTACGATCAACGTCTTCTCGACGGAAACGTCCTCCAGATTGCCGCCTGTTGGACCGTTTCGCAGCAATACCCGCCAGGCGTCGATCAGTGTCAGGGTCGGGCGCATGAAGTCGGCAAGGTCCGCCAGGCTCTCATGGATGTGCTGGTGCAACTGGTGCCGCGGCCCGCCGAGAATCCCGTACCAGTTCTTGATGCCGAGCGTCGCCCCCGTGAGGCTGTGATGCTTGGCGATCGCGACATTGATCATCTTGTCGGCTTCGAGGAACGGCTGCAGCACCGGCCAAACTGTCAAAACTTCACCACGAAGGTTGACGTCGCGGAACAGGCGGTCTTCCGGCAGAATCACCTGTGCCCCGGCGGCTTTCGCCGCCCGGCCGATGCCGCTCCGCTGGAAGCAGCGCCGCGGCTCGTTGGTGGACACGTCGGTCACCACCACGCGTTTCGCGCCCGCACCGAGGCACAACCGGACGACCTCGGCCACGACTTCGGGATTGGTGTTCGCCGCCTGCTCGGCCGTGCGGTCCCATCCCACGTTGGGCTTCACCAGGAC
>JAEHDI010000170.1 GCA_016880505.1 Bryobacterales bacterium
CGAGCTTCCCTTGGTGCACTACGGGGACGCACAGGATCGACCTCGGTTTGGCTGACCTGACGTAGGGGTCGTCGGAAAAGCGCTCATCCCTTAGTGCGTCGCCGATCACCACGCTTTCGCCGGTCTTTCGGCTATATCGCACAACGGACCAGCACAGGTTCGGACTTTCGTCCAGCCGCGCGGACTGGAGCACATGAACGTCCTCACTGTCCACGGTTCCCTCGGCCGCGACGTGCAGATTCCCGTCCTTCTCGTCCAGGAAAACGACCCGTTGTGCGCCGGCGTTCTCGAGCGTAATTCGCAGCAACCTGCGGAGAAGATCCTCGAGCACGATTTCTCCGGCGATGGCCCGGGCCGCCTTGATAACGGAAGCGATGTCCACGGAGACGGTCTCCGTGACGCCGGTCTCCGGAGCGAGCCCACCCTTTTCTTCAAGATCACGCACCTTTGCGGCAGCGCCCCAGCGTTCGTAAATGTGTGAGGCTTCCCTCAAGTAATGAGCTGCGATGGCCTCGTTTCTCCGCTCGCGCCAGAAGCGGCTGTAAAGTTCGTTTGCCAGGGCCTCATTCCAGACCCTGCTTGCGGCCCGCGCCTTCCGAATGGCTTCCTCGTAGGACGCCATGGCCTCCCAGCCGCGCTCGGATATACGATCGATTTCGGCGTGCAGGAGCAGCGAGTAACAACCGAAGTTCTCCGTACAGTTCTCGGCCAACACACCGAGGGAGTCCCGTAGGGCGGTCAGTCCGGTAAGGTACGTACCGCGCTGCTCCTCCGTGGCGTCGCGATACAACGCCGCCAGAGTGAGGCCGTAAAAGAAATCCAGGAGCACCGGCCAGATCGTACCGCTCAGGTGCTGCACTACCCGACGGGCCTTATGCGCAGCTTCGAAAGCCCGGTCATAGGCTCCAAATGTCACATAAAGAGAGAGCTTCGCTACATGGTAGAAGGTCAGAGAGAAGGGATGTGTCCCGAACGCTTCCAGGTACGTCTCTTCCTGGAAACTGTCATCCGATAGTGAGAGTTTATCCGTGGTTCTCCCTTGGAGGGCCCGCGCCCAGTTCATAATGACGGTCTGCGGAGGAACCAGGCTGCTCATCTTGATCTTCTCGAGCACCGCGATGCTCGCCGAGCAGTCGCTTACAAACCGTTCCAGATCCCGGTTGGTCAGCAGCGCTGCCCAAGTTTCGGTGAGCGCTCCGTAACCCGCGTAAGTGAAGTCACCTGTTTCCAGGCCGGCCTGGCACGCTTCGCGTGCGTGCTGAAGTGAGGTTTCGAGCGGCCGCCGCCAGAGACTGACGTGCGCTTGGAACTGCTGGTGAACTTTGGCCCGCCTCTTCTTGTCATTGAAGCGTTCATTAACGGCTAGAGCCAGCCTCCCCCACTCATATGCGGATTGGTAGTCTCCCCTGACAGGGCCGACGGTGATGGCATGGGTGACGTAGCCGTACGCCGATTCCTCCGTGTTTCCGTGGGCCAGCGAGAGACGTACCATCCGGGCTGAAATCAGGCGTGTCAGCGCCTGGCTGCCTACAAGGTAGGCGGAGGCCCAGAGCGCCGTCAGTAGGTTCATTACCATCCGTAGCTCGGGGTCCTGCATGGGCGGAAGTTCAACGAGGCTGTGAATGGTTCGGCCTTCGAGGAGCGCTTGGATGTGAGAGAGTTCAACTTCCAGCGCGGCCTGCTCCCCTTCCGCCGAACCCGGAAAGGCCACGCCAAACAGCGCCAACCCCTCCCGGCCGTACTGGACAGCAGCGGCGTATCGTGCCATGTTCTCGCACTGAACGATCCTCAGGAGCGAGATCCGGGCTTTCTCCAGATTGGTCCGCGCCCTTGTCACCAACCGGTCGAAGCAAGTTTCCGCTTCAGAGAATCGTCCCGTGAGGTACTCGCATTCCGCTTCTTCAATGTGAAGCTCCCACATCAGGTTGTAGTCGGAATTCCAATGATCCTCCCCGAGCAGATGGAGACCGGCCTGCAGATAGATCAGCGCGGATTGATAAGCCGCCTGGGATTTCGCTTTACGTCCGGCGTTGAGATTGAGCAGCGCCAGTTTCACACGCTCGGCTGCGTCATCGATCAGACTGCTGCCGTGGTTGAAGTGCTGGGCGATATCGAAGACCTTCTCCTCACTGGCGCCGGGATCCCATCGGGCAAGAAGGAAGCGGCCTAGAGTGAGGTGCACCTGCCGCCTTTGCAATTCCGGGATCATCGCGTAGGCGGCTTGCTGCACCCGATCGTGCAGAAATGTGTAACCACCGCCTTCGTCGGCGGCCGGCAGAACGAGTCCTTTCTGCAGGGCCTCATGGATGTCACACTCCGCGTCGTGGGTTCGCTGTTCGCTGATCTCTGCGAGCGTGCCGGCGTCAAACTGGCTGCCAATGCAGGCGGCGAACGTGAGCGTATGTTGGGCCTTCGGGGACAAGCGCTGGATTCTGCGGCTCATGAGGTCCACAACGTTGTCGGTGATGGCGGCGGCAGCAATCGCCTCCAGGCTGAAAGTCCAGCGGCCCTGCGCATAGTCGAACGTGACAAGACCCTCTTGCCTGAGTGTCTTCAGGAACTGAATCGCGAAGAATGGGTTTCCATCCGTCTTCTGTTGAATCACTCGGGCCAGCGGCTCGACATCCGCTGACTGCCCGTGCAGCGTGTCCCTGATCAGGAGTGTCAACTCGGGGAGTTGCAGCGGTCCGAGCACAATATGACGAAGCGGAGCGCCGGCCGATTCCAGAGCGCTCACGGTCCTCATCAGCGGATGTCCTGCATCGACTTCGTTGTCCCGATAGGCGCCGATCAGAAGCAGAAAGCGGATGTCCTGGCTCGTGAGTAGCGGCTGAAGCAGGCCGAGTGTCGCCGCATCGGCCCACTGTAAGTCGTCGAGGAAGATCACCAGCGGATGCTCCTGACGCGCAAGCGCGCCCACGAAGCTCTGGAACACGTAACGGAAGCGGTTCTGGGCTTCCGCCGGACCGAGCGGGGGTGGTGGCTGTTGCTTGCCCAGAACCAGCTCGATCTCCGGGATGACCTCCGCCAGCACGCCTCCGCCCGCGCCGAGAGCGTCCGAGAGCTGAGTACGCCAGCGGGAGAGCCGCTCCTCGGTCTCCGTAAGCAGTTGCCGAATGAGATCTCGAAAGCCCTGGATCAGCGCGCCATATGGGATGTTTCTTACGATCTGATCGAACTTGCCGGCAATGAAGTACCCGCGCTGGCGAACAATAGGCTTGTACAGTTCTTGGATAAGGGAGGTCTTACCGATCCCGGAGTAGCCGGACACGAGCGCCATTGCCGTGCCGCCTTCTCCGGCGCGGTCAAACGCCTCGATCAGATCGCCGACCTCGCGGTCTCTTCCGTAGAGCTTTTGCGGAATCAGAAACCGATCGGAGACATCTCGCTGCCCTGGGGCAAACGGTGCGATCGACCGCCCTTCAGCCCACTCCCGCTGGCAGATCTGGAGATCCTGGCTCAGCCCGAGGGCGCTTTGGTAACGGTCCTCGGGGGTTTTCCCGAGGAGCTTCATGACGATTCGCGACACCTGTTCCGGCACCTTCGGAACCACCTCAGTGGGCGATAACGGAGTCTTGGCGATGTGCGAATGAATGAGTTCGAGGGAATCGCCGGATTTGAACGGCAGAGTTCCGGTGAGGAGCTCGTAGAAAGTCACCCCCAGGGAGTAGAAGTCCGTCCGGTAGTCCGTCGCACGATTCATTCGGCCCGTCTGCTCCGGCGATGCGTAGGCTAGCGCCCCCCCGAGGTGTACGGCCGGCAACAATCGGACTTGGCGGGAGCACCCGGATGCAAGAGTAAAATCGACCAACTGGCAGGCGCTGTAATCGGCCGACACCCAGATGGCGGAGGGATTCAGACTCCCGTGGATGATGTCCCGGCGGTGCAGTTCGGCCAGGATCTCACAGAGCGCACGGGCGATTTGGAAAAACGAGTTGAGGTCTGGCCGACCCGTCTCGATTAGGCGCCTGAGTGGGATGAGACCGCGGTCTTCCAGCACCAGGCAGGGCCCGCCTTCACGTTGCACGAGCTCATAGGCGCGGGGCACGCCGGCTACCGAGAGCCCGCGCAGCAGTTCAAACTCGTGCTCAAGGGATACTGCGTCGGCTACGGGGCAGGGGACATGAGCGGCCGTTTTCAGCAGGACCGGCCTCTTGTCCTCGGTGCCCCGGCCCCGGCTGATCACGTGACGATCGTCGCGTAACAGTTCTTGCGCAACGACGTAGCCAGGAATCTCCATAGCGCGGCAGCCCCTCGTGCCAGCAGTTTCTTCATTGTAGACCACTGAGCTCGCCGTGGCAGATCTCGAACGGAATATCTCCATCGCTCTCCGGGATGTATCGGGTGTTATGGCATTTCAGGCAGGGACGAGGACGACCATGGTAACCGCCAAACATCCGCACTTCGCGCAAAGGCTAACTAAGGGCGTTATCTGCGGTGTGGTCTGCCTGGCGAGCGCAGTTGCTTTGCGGTCGGAAACGGCGAGCAGGCCCCCGTCGGAGATTAACCAGGCGGCGCTCCTGTATGCGCAAGGGATGTACGGGCCGGCCGAACGGATCTACCGGCAGGAACTGGCCAAAATGGAGCAAGCCGTCGGGCCGAACGACGCAAGCCTCGTCAACGTCCTCACCCAACTGGGCACGGTCTATACAAGCCTGGGCGATTTCCGGAAGGCTGAGGCCCTCCATCGGAGGGCTTTGGCTATCGTCGAGAAGTCGCCTGGCCAGGCGCAACGGCAGTTGGCCATAGTGTTAAGTAACTTGGCTGCCGCCTGCTATCACCTGGGCAACCACGCTGAAGCCGAGTCGCTCGCCCAGAGGTCTCTCGCCATCCAGGAGAAGGTTCTGGGAGCCGCGCACACCGACACCGTAAACACAGTGAACAACCTTGCGGCACTCGACCACTCGCAAGGGAGATTGGCTGAAGCGGAGGCTCTTTACCGGCGCTGCTCGCCATCCAGGAGAAGGCTCTTGGCCCGCGGCATCCCGACTATGCAGGTAAGCCAAAATCATTCCCTTTGTTTCATTCACTGCTTGCATCGCCCTATATCGTTCTTGATTGGCGCCCTCATA
>JAEHDI010001308.1 GCA_016880505.1 Bryobacterales bacterium
GAACAGCAGCACCGCGAAGATGACGTAGTCGAGCAGGTTGCTGTACGTTCCCGACAGCGTGAGCAGGCAGGCCCAGACGCACTGCACGGTCAGCGAGACCACGGGCGTGTGATGGACGGGGTCCACGTTCGCTACCGCCTTGAAGAACAGGCCGTCCAGCGCCATGGCGTAGTAGACGCGCGCGCCGGCCAGAACCATCCCATTGATGCAGCCGAACGTCGAGATCATGATCGCCGCCGCCATCACCTGCACGGCCACCGGGCCGAAGATCATCGACGCGGCGGCGGTCGCCACGCGATCCTCGGCGGCCGTCTGGATCGCCTCGAGCGGCAGCAGGCGCAGATAGACGAAGTTGCAGGCGATGTAAAGAAGGCAGACCACACCGACGCCCATGCCCAGCGCGAGCGGCACGTCGCGGCGTGGATTTCGCACCTCGCCGGCGGTGAACGTGATGTTGTTCCACGCGTCGGCGGCGAAGAGAGCTCCGACCATCGCGACACCAACGATGCGAACCGCGTCGAAGTTCCAGCCTGCGTTGCGCCAGAATCCCTCGAAGTTGGCCGCGCCGCCCGCGCCGCCGACAAGGAATCCTAGCCCGATCAGACTGAGCACCGCGCCGGTCTTGGCGACGGTGAACACGTTTTGGACGGCTGCTCCGGTGCGCAAGCCTCGGGTGTTCACCCAAGTGAGGAACACGAGCACGGCAATGGCGAGCGCCTGCTGTGTATTGATCGTGAACCCGCCAAAGCGGACCAGCGCGTTGCCTGCCGAAAACCAAGGGAAAAAGACGCCCGTGAACTTGGCAAATGCCACCGCCACGGCGGCGACGGTCCCGGTCTGGATTACCAGGAACAGCGTCCAACCATAGAGGAATCCGAACAAAGGACCGAACGCCTCGCGGAGGTAGACATACTGTCCTCCCGCCTGTGGCATCATCGCAGCGAGTTCGCCGTAGCTGAGGGCGGCAATGATGGTGAGGACCGCGGAGATGACCCAGGTCAGGATCAACAGGCCGGGCGAGGCCGTCTGCCGGGCCATATCCGCCGAAACAATGAAGATGCCCGAGCCGATCATGGACCCCATGACGATGGTGGTCGCATCGAGCAGCCCGAGTCCTTTGACGAGCCCAGTGTTTACGTCTTCACGAGTTGTTGCCATAGCCCCATCCGAGTACTCAGAGATTCGAAAGTGCACTTCTCGGGCAGCAGGTCCCCAATTACTGCTACCGAGTCGGCGCCCGCGTCGAGCACCGTCAGTGCATTCTCGCGCGTAATTCCCCCGATTGCCACCAGTGGCCGGGTGGCGAGCGGCCGCAGCCGCCGCAACCCCTCGACACCGACCACCGGGTCCGGACGATCTTTCGACGCCGTTCCGAAGACCGGTCCCAGAGCGACATAATCGATCGGCTCGGCGGCGGCAGCCCGGAGCTGAACCTCATTGTGCGTGGAAAACCCGAGCAGTTTTCCCGCGCCGATGAGCTGTCTCGCGCCGGAAGGCGGCAGGTCGTCCTGGCCGACGTGCAAACCGGCGTCGAGCATAATAGCAACGTCGGCGCGATCGTCCACGACGAAAATGGCTCCCTCCCGCCGGCACAACGCCGCGACCCGTTCCGCCTGCTCGAACAACACCCGCGAGAAGTGACCCTTGTGGCGGAACTGAAGTATCCTTGCTCCCCCGGCGACCATCGCTTCTGCCGCCATTTCTATGGAGCATGCCCGCTTTTCCAAAGTGGCCGTATCGAGGATCGGATAGAGCCGCGGGAGCTTCATCGCAGATGCCTTTCGAACCACTCCGCGGACCGGCTGTAGGCGTCGACAAGCGTCTCGTCGCGAACAAACGCGTGGTCCTCTTGCGGGTAATAGATGTGCCAGAAGGGCCGGCCCTCCTGAACCAGCTTTTCCGTGAGCTGTACGGCGTCCTGGAAGAGCACGTTGTCGTCCACCATGCCGTGCACGATCAGCAAGGGGTTCTTCAGCAGGCGCGAAAAATGGATCGGAGAGCTCCGCCGGAAGGCTTCCGGATTCTCCTCTGGGGTGGTCAGCCGCTCGGAGGTGTACCAGGCGTTGTAGTTTTCCCAATCGTTGACGCCCGCCCAGGATACTCCCGCGCGGAACTCATCCGGAGCGAGGAACATCGCCATGTTGGTCATAAAACCGCCGTAGCTGACACCCCAGATACCGACGCGCTTCATGTCAATGTAGCCGAGACCACGGAGATAGTCAAGGCCGCCCAGGACATCATCGAGATCCGGGCCTCCCATATGCAGATGCACATCCGTGCGCCAATCGCGCCCATAACCGGAACTGCCGCGGTAGTCCGGTTCCAGCACGACGAAGCCTCGCTGGGCGAGATACGTATTGAAAGCGAACCGGTAAGGGTCGTAGCTGCCCCACTCTTTCAAAACGCTGGTGGCGTAGCCCGAGCCGTGGATGTAGACGACGGCGGGCCAACGCTTCCCGCTTTTGTCGTCCTGCCGATATCCGGGCGGCAGCATCAGCCGAGCAGCCACACTTTTCCCATCGCGCCGGGACGGGTACTGGAAGAACCGCGACTCCGGCCAGCGGTAGTTGGCGAATTCCGGCAGGGGTGAAGTGGTAACCCGATCCTCGTCCACGTAGAGGTCAGATGGATTCGACAGATCCGCTTGCAGCCATGCGACGTGCATACCGTCTTCGGAGACGAGTCCGTAGTTCAATCCTTCCCGTCGCGACAACTTCTGCTTGCCGGACCCATCCGGGCGGATCCGGTAGAAGTGCCGCTCCGCCGCACCGCCCTCAGTCGACGTGTAGTAGATATTCTCGCCGGCCCACTGCGGGTCCTGCGCTTCCCAGGCGCCGCGGGTCAACTGCTCGGGCTTTCCCCCAGTAGCCGGAATTCGGTAGAGATGCGCCCAGCCCTCCCGGTCGCTCGTGAACACGACATTCCGAGAATCCGGCGACCATGCGGCCGACGTCCAGTGGACCCATTTGCCGTCCGTCTCCTCCTGAAGGACGATCGACTTGCCGGTCTTCGCATCGACCACGAGCAGGTGCGCTTTCTTTACCTTCGGGTGAACGCTACGAACCAGCAGCCGGCTGGAGTCGGGCGACCAGTCGACCAGACCCAGATGGACTTTGGCGCCGAGCGGGCCGAGGTCAACGGGCAGAGGCTTGCCGCCCTCCACGGGAGCGAGAGACAGCTCCGTTTCGACCGGCTCATCGCCCGCCACGCTGCGGCTGAAGGAGCCCGCCTTGACGAAGCGGCCCGAGTAGTTCGGAAGCACCATCTGCCGTCCGCGACCCTTGCGCACCGTGACGACGAACCGTGTCCCATCCGGCGACCAGCGATACGAGGTGATCGCCTGATCGGGCTCCTCGATATCGGTCACCTGCCAGAGCCGGCCGTCGCGGAGGTCTTGCACGAACAGTTGCCGATCGCGAAGAAAAGAGATTCTCGCGTTGTCCGGAGAGAGCTGCGGCGAGGACTCCGAAGCCTTGGTCCTTGTCAACCGGAACGGCGGCTTGCCGCCTTGGGTCTCGACCAGGTAAAGGTCGCCGCGGTACGAGAACGCGGCGTGCGAGCCATCCCGAGAGAGTTCGAAGGAACCTAGGCCTGCGAGCGGCTCAAGATGACTCCTTTGCCGGTCGTCCTTCTCCTCCTCCGTGAGGTTGAGATCATCCTTGACCGGTTCGAGGTCGGTAAGCCGCACCAACTTCCTGATGCCGGGATGGTACCCGTAGAGGTCGAGAAAGCGTTTCCCTGAGGCGTTCCACAGGAAGGCGAGAGTGTGTTCTTCTTTGGACCAAATCACCTGTTCCGGCGACGTGCCCCATAGGAAAGGCCGCCGGAACAGCCGCTCGAGAGTCGGTTGTTGGGCCGGCGCACCGAGCGCCAGGAGGAGGAAGCACACGAGGAAGCGCATCGCGACAATGGCTCCATGATAGCGTGCCGGAGCGGATGAGGTGAACCGGAAGCCGGCGCTGGCAGCACGATCTCGCATCGCCATTGATTCCTGATGAGATCAAGGATTACCATTAAGTAAGGAATCAGATTGGAGTAAGGAGATGCTCACCGCCACCCTCACGAGTAAAGGACAGATCACCATTCCAAAAGAAGTGCGGGACCGGCTTCGGTTGCGAAGCGGCCAGCGAATCGAATTCCAGTTCGACCCGGCCGGGCAAGTAACCATGAAGCCTCGCACTCTCGACGTACGCGGGCTGCGCGGCATCGTGCGGCCGGCCCGAAAACGAGCTGTTACGGTTCGGGAAATGAATGAGGCGATTGCGGAAGGGTACTCGAAGCCATGAGGGCGCTGGACACCAACGTCCTCGTGCGTTACTTGACGGCCGATGACTCCAGGCAACTTGTGGCTGCCTCGAGGTTCATCGACCGGTGCAACCAGGACGGTGAGTTCATCTTCCTCCCGGCACTGGTTCTCTGTGAGTTGGTTTGGGTGCTGTCCCGCTGCTACGATCAGTCGAAAGCCGAGATCGTGGGGGTACTTGAGCGCATCCTTCAGACCGAACAGTTCAAGATCGAGCATGACGTCCTGGTGCGCCGAAGTCTGGAAGGTTACCGGAACGGGAAGGCCGATTTCTCTGACTACCTCATTGGCGAGATCAGCCGCGCTTCGGGTTGCCGGGACACGGTCACTTTCGACCGTGCGCTGAAGGGCAGTCCGGGTTTCACAATCCTTTGATACACCTCATTCAGTGCCTCAAACGCGTGTGATAGCGTGAAGCCTATGAGTCTTCATATCAAGTCTCCCGGAGGTGCGCCCGGGGTTTATCCGATCGTCAAGCGCGGTAAGGGACTGAAACACCTCTCCTTCACCATCATCGAGTTGGGTGGAGCGTTGCGGACACACGAATGGGAGACCGGAGCGGAGGAGCAGTCGCTCGACTCCTACGCCGGTCCTGTGCGGGTGGAGGTCGGGAACTCTTTGGGACAGTGGTCGGCGGAGATCGGCTCCAGGCGAACCCTGAAGGAAACCGGGCCGATGATCTACCTGCCGGCCGGTTCGAAAGTCAAGATATCCCGTCTCGACGAGCGTGCGCGCGTCACAGTTGCCGGCGCCACCGGGACGACCGGCGTATCGCCGCGGCTGATCGCTGGTTCCGAAATCATGGTGACGCCCACTGGCAAGAACAACTTCGCTCGTACGGTTTGCACCCACATCGCCGACAACGTGGACGCTGTACACCTGATTTGTGGCGAGACGGTCAGCCAGCCGGGCGGCTGGACGAGCTCCCCGCCGCACAAACACGACCGATTCACCAACGCCGGCGAGGTGCCGATGGAGGAGGTCTACTACTTCCTGTTCGAGCCGAACCAGGGCTTCGGCTTCATCCGCGTGTACACCGGCGCCGATGACCCGGAACCGTTCGATCATGCGTTCGTGGTCGAACACGGCGACACCGTGCTGATCCCGCGCGGATACCACCCCGTGGTCGCCTGTCCCGGCTATACTCTGAACTACACCTGGGTGCTGGCCGGTGAGGGCCGCGCGTACGGCACCTGGAGCGACGATCCAAGACACACCTGGATCAAGGATTGAAGATGACCCCGGTCCCCTTCGGGCGGGCGCCGGCTCCTTCTGGGCGAGGAGGTTCGGATGATTCTCAAGCAATACTACCTCGGCTGTCTTGCGCACGCCTCTTATCTCGTGGCGGATGAAGAATCGCACACCGCCGTGGTGGTGGACCCGCAGCGGGACGTCGACCAGTACGTCGAAGATGCACGCC
>JAEHDI010000171.1 GCA_016880505.1 Bryobacterales bacterium
CAGAACCGCGTGCTGAACCTGACGATTCTCGCTCCAGCCAGGCAGACCATCACCATCCCGGTTTCGTGTGTCGAGGCAGGGCGGTGGTCCATGCGAAGCCCGGACTTCAAGCCGGCTGAACACGTAATGTACTCGCGTGGCCGGGCGTCACGGGCGGCGCAGGTCACCTTGTCGATGCGCCGGACCGGGGCGCGCCGCTCCGATCAGTCCGGCGTTTGGGACGACATCGCGTGCAAAGCCGAACGGATGTGCGCCCAGTCGCCGACGCAGGCGATGGGGGCGATGTTCGAGCGCCACTCCATCTCCGTGGAGCAGTACGTACGAGCGTTCCAGCGCGTGGATGCGCAGGCGGGCGTGGTATTTGCCATCGATGGCCGCCCCCTCGGCCTCGACCTGTTCGATCACCCGGCAACGATGCGGAAGTTGTTCCCGAAGCTGCTACGCAGCTACGCGCTTGACGCTCTGGACACGCCCGGCGAGACCTGCGACGCTGCCACTCCGCAAACGATGAGGGACCTGCTGACCAGGACGGCTTCGTCGCCGAGCTTCACCCAACCGGCGCTCGGGCTCGGCAAAGACGTCCGGCTCAGCGGCCTCTCAGTCTCGGGCGCAGCGTTGTGGGCGGAAGAGCGCTACATCCACATCTGCGCTTTTTCTGCGGACGGCGGTCCAGCGCCCGGCCAATTCGGCTCCCATATGAGTCGCCCGACTCACCGGCGATTGTAGAAAATCGCGGCAAAACAGCTCGCCGCCGCAATGCCTCGCCGATCTGCGTCTATGATAGGTCCATGAACTCGGCGGCCCGCCGCGCGGCCATAGTGGTTGTCGCCCTGCATGGCATCCTGCTTCTCGCGTCGCTGCCGGATTACTTCGTCAGCATTGACTCCGGCTACCACGTGTCGCTCGCACGCTGGTATGGCGAACATGGCGCCGCCTGGTGGGACCACATCAACTTCGGCCCCGGCGGCCGTCCGAATCTGCAAGGCCCGCTGATGCACATGGCGATCGGATACCTGGGCCGCGTGCTCGGCGGCGACGGCATGGATTATGTGCGTGTCAACGCGATCCTGGCCCTGGCACAGTGGGCCGCCGCGATCTTCACCGTATGGTTCTTCGCGCGCCGCTACGGAGGCGACTGGGCGGCGCTGTTCGCGGTTACACTGCTCTCCGGTACGCTGTTCGCGTCGATCTCGTTTGCGGTGGGAGTGCCTTCGGGCTGGATCTTTATCGTCTCGGCCTGGGCGGCGTGGTGCTTCGTCGAGGGCCGGCTGCTGCTTGCGATCCTCTTCACGACGGCCGCGATCTACACGCACCTGGCGGGCTATGCGATGGCGCCGCTCGCGGTATTCGTTGCCGCAGTACTCGGCCGCCGCTGGAAGGCGCTCGCCATCGTGGGCGGCGCGACGGTGCTTCTCACCAGCCCGTATACAATCCATTTCCTCCGCAACCTGGAGTGGTACCGCGGCAGGCGTGGCGACGAGGCGCTGATGTTGGCCCCGCTCATCTACATCCCGGCGGCGTTCGGGATCGTACGGCTGCTCCGCCGCCCGCGTGAGAACGTATTCCTGATCGCCTGGCTGGCCGCTCCGGCGCCGTGGATCGTGCAGGACTACAAGCGTTTCCTGTTGCAGGCGCCATTGGTGCTCGCGGTGATCGCGGGCGTCGAGCTGGCAAGGTTTCGCGAATGGATGACGCCCCGCTTCCGCACGGCGTTTACGAGCGGACTGGTTGCGCTCGCCATCGTCTTCCCCTTGACCCTCCCGGCGTTGGCCTTCGAAGCAATGTGGACCTTCGGCCCGCGAAGCCCGCGCATGCTTGACTGGAACGAGAAGAAGCAGCTCGCGGAAGTGATCGGACGCGCGGGGCTGAGCCACCGGCTCGTCAGCGTCTGGAACCCGACGCAGTGCATCGCGATGGCTGTGTTCGTGCCCATGACATTTGAGGGCGGCCACTGGGTGGAGGTGCAGCCGCGCGACTATCCCGCACTCCGGCTCTCGGCGGGCGTGAAGGTTTACGCGCTCCCTGCGCCGCCGGATGATCCGGTGTTGCGCGAGATGGAGACTCAAGGCTTTCTCACGGTTCACGGCGGCACCTGGCTGAACTCCATCGTCACGTTGAACGGGCCGCCGCCATTAGAGACAGCGGCCCGCACTGTGGCGCGCGTCGGTTCTCAGGAAGGGGGCTGGCTGGCGAAGTATTCGGAGAACAACCGCATGCCGGGCGTTGGGGAGTTGCTCTCGGTCGAGGCGACCAAACGCTATCGCGCCCGAGCCCGGGAGCAGCGGACGCGCACGGGACGCATCCAGGCCGCCGTTCTGGTCTATGCGTATGCCCTGGAGAAGGATTACCCGGACTATGCCCGGGGCGCACGGGGCGCGGCGGGTGGCTTTGGCGAAATCGCGAACCTGCTGGGCGACGAGGCGACACTGGACTTTCGCAGCGAGGACGATCACCGTCAGCTCAGAGCCAACCTTGCCGAATGGTCGCACGCGGTTCGCGGTTTCGACACCCAGGTGTTGCCGACCACCGAAGTGGAGAGGACCAACGACAAGGTCTTCCAGGACTACTTCCGCTAGCATGCGCGGGGCGCTACGGCGTCACTCCGGCGGAGTCCCGCGAACGCCGTGAGCCTAGAATGAGGCATGATCCGATGCGTGGTCGTGCTGCTCTTCGGAGGATTGCTGCAGGGTGCGGAACCGCTGCGGGTTCTCTTCCTGGGCAACAGCTACACCTATTTCAACAATGCGCCCGAGATTTTCGCTGTGTTAGCGCGTGCGGCGCTTCCTGATCGGCAAGTGGAAGTACAAACGGTTGCGATACCCGGCGCGACCCTGATTTCCTTGTGGGAGCGCTCTGACGCCCGCCGAGTCCTTCGCTCGTCCAAGTGGGACTACGTCGTACTGCAGGATCAAAGCCAACTGGGAGACGGCCTCCGCGATGGCAAATTCGTTGTGAACTCCCCAATTCTGCTTCATTGGGGCGTCCGGCTGTTCGATTTGGAAGTCAGGCGGACCGGGGCGCGTACCGTGCTCTTGCTGACGTGGTCACTCCGGTCCGAAACGCATCAGCAGGGGGACCTCGACTACGCCTACGATTCCATTGCCCGTGAGCTCGGTGCGATACTCGCACCGGTCGGATCGGCCTGGCAACTGGTACGGCAGCGAAGCCCTGGTCTGGAGATGTATGCAAGGGATGGTTCCCATCCATCGCCTGCCGGCTCCTATTTGCTGGCTTGCGTCCTCTTGACGTCGCTGTTTCC
>JAEHDI010001309.1 GCA_016880505.1 Bryobacterales bacterium
AGGAACTCGGCATCCCTTATACACCCAAGCTGATGAGCCTGGAGCGCAGCGAGCAGAAAAGCGCGGCCTATCTCAAGATTAATCCGATGGGCAAGGTTCCGGCGATCGAGCATAAGGGCGTCATCATCACGGAAGCGGCAGCAATCTGCGCGTACCTCGCCGATGAATTCCCGCAGGCGAAGCTGGCGCCGGCGGTGGGCGATCCCAATCGCGGGCTCTATCTCAAGTGGCTGTTCTTTGGGCCGAGCTGCCTAGAGCATGATTCCTTCATTCTGAAGCGTATCCCGAGTTTCTGAAGTAGTTGGCGCATTCCTGCGGTGTGAAGGCGTCAAGGAGGCGCCCGATGCCGCGCCATGTGGTTTCGACGGTGCGAGCATCGAGTTTGCGCAGGAGCGTCTTGAGCTTGGCGAAGACCTGTTCGATCGGGTTTAGGTCCGGGGAATAGGCCGGGAGGAACAGGAGCTTGGCACCCGCTGTGCGGATGGCGCGCCTAATGGCCTGGCGCCTGTGGCTGCCCAGATTGTCCATGATGACGACATCGCCGGGCAGAAGGGTCGGGACGAGCATCTGCTCGACGTAGGCGAGGAAGCTGCGTCCGTTGATCGGTCCATCGATGACGCAGGGTGCTTCGATCCGATCCCAGCGCAGGGCGGCGAGGAAGGTGAGGGTATGCCATCGCCCATGCGGGACCTTGGCCACCAGCCGATCGCCGCAGCGGCAACGGCCGTGCAGGCGGGTCATGTTGGTCTTGGCCCAGGTCTCGTCAATGAAGACCAGACGCCGGGGATCAACCCGTCCCTGATACTTCTTCCACTGCGCCCGTCGGCGTGCCACGTCGGCTCTATCCTGCTCGGCGGCGTGCAGGCTTTTTTTGAACGTCAAGCGCTCCACCCGAAGGAAGTGCCAGATCGCCTTCAGGCTCACCCGCATGCCGCGGGCCAGGAGCTCGCCTTGGATCGCCCGCAGCGTCAAGTCGGGCTGCACCGTCAGCCGCTCCAGGAGCCAAGCGCGCTCCCCGGCCAGCCGCAGCGGCCGGTTCCGCCAGCCCATCGGAGAAGCTGCCGCGCTCCCCGTCCGACGCTTGCGCTGCGACCATCTCACAACGCTCGCAACGCTCACCGCAAACAGACGAGCCGTCTCTCGGCAGCTCCGGCCGCTCTCAACCGAGGAAACCGCCCGATCGCGAAGATCCACAGAATAGGGTCGTGACATCGATGCTGGCCTCCACCCCAGTCAGCATCTTGAATCACAAACCCCCGCGTCGGGGAAATACCCCAATCGATTCACACTTCAAGAAAAGTGCTCTAGATCGCGCCGATCAGTTCCGGGAGAGCTCGGAATAGGGTCCGAACACCAGAATCCGGTTCACGGTCTGGCCGTCCTCCGCCAACGGCAGGAAGAGCGTCTCATCGTCCGAGAAACGGCCGTCCGGAGTGACATACTGGTCGTCGTCATAGAGCGGCGCCCGCGTCGCGACGACCTTGTCGTAGCAGCCGAGGACATTGTCGAGGGACGGCCCGAAGAAGCTCTCGGCGATCGACTTGCCGGTC
>JAEHDI010001310.1 GCA_016880505.1 Bryobacterales bacterium
CGGCCCCTCCGGCCGCATCTGGGACGACATCCTCTCCGACGGCTCCGGGCCGTACTACGAGCCACAGGCGGGCGTCTGGAGCGACAACCAGCCCGACTACCACTGGATGGGCGCGTATGAAGTGAAGACGGCGCACGACTACTGGTATCCGGTGCGCGACCTCCGCGGCTATCGCAACGCGAGCAAGGATTTTGCTGTGAACACCGACTTGAAAGACGGCAAAGCCTTCGGCGGCGTCAACGCTACGGGAGTCTTTTCGAACTGCAAGGTGGTGTTGAAGGACACCAAGACAGGCAAGGTGTTGAGCGAAGCGGCAGCCACGATTTCGCCGGACAAGCCATACACGGTGGAAGTGCCGGCTGGCGGCGCGACGGTTTACGACCTGCACCTGGCCGTGTACGACGCAAAGGGCAAACTGGCCATCGAACTCCAGCAGAAGCCGCCGCAGAAGGTGGACCTGCCGCCAGGCCAGACGGATCCGGGCGATCCGAAGAAAATGAACCCGGACGAACTGTATCACGCCGGCGAATGGCTTGACCGGTTCCGCCGGACGAACGAGGCGCTGGTGTACTACAACGAAGCGCTGAGCCGGGATCCGAAGGATTCGCGCGTCAACGCCGAGATGGGCTTCCTGGCCCTGAAGCAGGGGAAATGGAACGAGGCGCTCACGTACTTGAACACAGCGCTGGAGCGCGACAGCGACAACGCCCGTCTCTACTATGGCAAGGGTCTGGCGCTGGCGGGTCTGCGGAAGTTCAAGGAAGCTTACGACCAGTTCTACCGCGCGATTTACGGCTACGAGTACTTCGTGCCGGCCTATCTGAATCTCGCCAAAATCGACATGCTCGACGGCAATTACCGCGAGGCGATTGCCAAGCTCGACGAAGCCGGGAAACAGAATGACAAGTTCGCCGACATTCCGGCTCTGAAGGCCGCGGCCTACCGGCATCTCGGCGATCACAAGCGGGCCCTGACGGCGGCGGAAAAGGCGCTCGAGCTTGACGCGATGAACTTCATGGGCGGATACGAGAAGACGCTCGCGGTGAAGAACACCGGCAAAGCGGCCGATCCGTGGGGTGCGGCCTGGAGTGGATACATGCGCGACGCCGTGCAGAACTATCTCGAGCTGGCGGCTGCCTATGCAGGAGCCGGTCAGTTCGCGGATGCCGACGACGTGCTCGCACGTTACGCGGAGGGCAAAGACGTCACGCGGATCAGCCCGCTGGTGAGCTATTTCCGCGGCTACTTCAAGCAGCTGACCGGCGACAAAACAACGGCCGAGCAGTTCTATGCCGTCGCCCGCAAGGGGTCGCCAATCAACGTTTTCCCACACCGGTTGGAGGAGAAGGCGGCGCTCGAGTCGGCCATCCGGGCCTATCCGAACGACGCCAACGCCCGCCTGTTCCTCGGCAACCTGCTCTATGGCAGCGGGCAGCGCGAGGAGGGGTTTGCCGACTGGCAGAAAGCGGTCCAGTTGAACCCGCAGTCACCGCTCGCGCAGCGCAACGTCGCCTACGGGCAGCGGTATCTGAAGAAGGACATGCAGGCATCCTACGAGGCCTACCAGAAGGCGTTCGCCGTCGACGCGACGGACGGCCGAATCCTGCTGGAGCTCGATGACGTCGCTCAACAGATCAAGGTGCCGGACGCGGAGAGATACGCGCTTCTGATGAAGCATCCCCGGACCGTGAACTCCCGCGACGACTTGATTTCGACGCTGATCGACCTGCGGCTCAAACAGGGCGGCACGGAAAACCTGAAGGCAGTCTACGACGTGCTGAAGAACCACCACTTCCATAGCTGGGAGGGCAAGTACGAGATCCACTACGCGTGGGTCGAGGTCAACAAGCAGCTCGGCGACCAGGCCTTCGAAAAGAAGGATTACCAGACGGCGCTGGCACATTATCAGCAGGCGGGCGAGTATCCGAAGAACCTCGAGGTGGCCGCGCGGACGCCGGACTTCCAGGCCCACGTCAATTGGGACCTGGCGCGCGTTTACCAGGCGATGGGCAGGCGGGACACGGCTCAGCAGCACCTGAAGAAAATCCTCGACGAGAAGTACGGCAAGGCGCATCTCGGCACGTACTACCAGATGCTCGCGAACAAGACGCTCGGGCAGACCGGCGAATACAAAGCACTGCTAGGCAAGCTCGAAGCGGAGGCGCGGGAACGAACGTCAGGCAAGTACGAGTATCGCGGCCTGCCGGAGACGATCGGCTACTATCTGTTGTCGCTCGTACTCGAAGAGAAAGGCGACACGCAGGGCGCGGCCGCGGCGCGGCAGAAGGCCATCGGGATGGACGCGATGGCTGCGCGCCTGTCGCTCCGAGAGGCGCAGATTGAATTCGCGGGCGCGCACCAGTAACTCAAAACACGGAGAACATCATGATTCGCACAATCTCAACGGTAATCGTCTGCCTGTTTCTTCTGGCCGTGGCGGCGCCGGGCCAGCACCAGTTCCATAACCCCGAGCTGGTGACGGCCAAGACCTTCCCGGTCATGGCCTGGGGAGGCTCGCCGTCCGACCCGGCCCAGCTCAAGCTGATGAAAGACGCCGGGCTCAACGCCTCCGGCTTTTGCCGCGTGGAGGACGTAGGCAAGGTCCAGGATGCTGGACTGTCGTGCTTCGTCTCCGACAAACGGGTCAACGGGTACGACTGGTCAAACATGCCGTCCGAGTCCGAGGTCCGGAAGAACGTCGCCGAGGTAGTGAAGGCGACTGCCTCCAACCCAGCCGTTCTCGGCTACTATCTACGCGACGAACCGCACGCTTCGCTGATGCCGGCGATGGGACGCGTCTCGAAGATGCTCAAGGAGGCAGCGCCCGACAAGTGGCCCTACGTGAACCTGTTTCCATACCGGGTGAGCAAGGAACGCATGGGGACGCCGGACTACGAGACCTACGCCAAGATGCTGGTGGAGACGATTGGCCAGCCATTTCTTAGTTACGACAACTACTCGCTGGTGGGCGGCGAGATGCTGGACTATTTCTACAACAACCTGGAGCTTGTGCGGCGCATCTCCCTTGATACCAAGACGCCGTTCTGGAAC
>JAEHDI010000172.1 GCA_016880505.1 Bryobacterales bacterium
GTTGCAGCCTCCGAACATCGAACGGGCGGCAGAACGTACATCAGGAGGAAGAGTAAAACATACATTGCGATACGCCCCGATACGAGCTTACACCTTATCGATGCCGCCGCTCCGGCAGCCCGTAATCCACTTCGCCACAATCGCCATTTTTCGCGCATTATCGGGAACCGGATCGGTGAAGGGTCCTGTCCCTGGGATATTATGGCGCTGTGACTGATATTCCTGAATCCTATGCGGCTTGACGCGAGGCGCTCGGATTCGATGAACTTACTCCAATGCGCAGACGAGACCTCCTCAAGTCCACCGGCGCGGCAGCGACCCTCCTCGCTCCGCGAGCCTTCGCCGATATCCCCACTCACCGTTGGGACGGCTACGACTTCGGCCCCGGACCGAAAGTCCACGACCGCCTCAATCAAGGACCCTTTGGGATCGAACAGGACGAAGGTTGGTACACCATCCTCGCCACCACCGCCTCCGACCGGCCGGTGAAGAACTTCGGCCTCGGCCTCGTCGGTTACACATGGGAGGAGGGCGGCCCCTCCCTCGCCGCCCGCCGCGGCGAGGAAGCTCTTGAGCGGCACGTCGAGAAGCTCGCGAACCTTCCCTTCGTCGACGTCCTCTACATTCGCTGCGACTGGCGGCACGTCCAGTCCCGCCCCGGCCGCCTCGACCTCGCCCCCATCTGGCCGCTCACCCTCGACGCCGCCAAACGCCACGGCCTCCGCGTCGCGTTCCGAGTGCAGCTTTCGAGCCCGGGCATCCAGCCCAAACAGATCTCGATGCCGGACTTCCTCCGCGAAAAGATCCCGCTCGCCAACATCGGCCGGGTTGCGCGGCGCTACGAACACGATCTCTTGGAGCCCCGTTACGATCACCCCGAGTTTCAGAAAGCATTCCGCGAGTTGAATGAGCTGCTCGCCGCCGAGTTCGACAACAACCCCCTCATGGAGTTCGTCGACCTCATGCAGTACGGCTTCTGGGGCGAGGGCCACACCTCCGACCTCCCAAGCCCGTTCTCCGATTACCTCACCGCGGAGAGAGTCTTCACGAGCATGACGCGCCTTCAGCTCGACGCATGGAAGCGCACCACGCTCGCGGTCAACACACAGCCCGACATCAGCAACGTCGGCAACCGCGAGGTGATCGACATGGCCGTGCGCGCCGGCTGCTGGCTGCGCTCCGACAGCGTCATCGTCGACGAACCGGAGCAGATCGAAGCGCTCTCCAATCGCCCGCCGTGGCTCGCCGTCATCATGGAGGACGGCGGCAAACGCCAGTACAGCCTCGATCCAAAAGCGCTCGATCCCGACGCCGCCGGCATCAGCCGTCTCGAAAACACGATGCTCCACGTCCTCGAGCTGGGCGGCAATTATTGGTCGCTGTGGACCGAGGCGGATAACATCCGCCGCTTCTATGAGCGCTACCCGAAGGCTCTCGACACCATCCAGCGCCGCATCGGTTACCGCGTGCGTCCGTCGTGGGTATGGCAGCGGAAACGGTACGGCACGACCGAGCTCATCGTCGCCTTCGCCAACAACGGCGTCGCCGGCGTTCCCGGCGTGTTGCGCGTCTGGGTCGAAACACCCGACGGCAAAGTAAAAGTCGGCGGCGGTCTCGATGCCGGCCATCCGCACGGCGACCGGCTCCGGCAGGCGTCGTTCGTCCTGCCGAAAGGCCTCGAGGGAACCCGGGTCGTCCTGAAGGCGGAACTCGAAACCAAGGGCGGAGTGCGCCGCCCGGTTCGTTGGGCGTGCGCCCAGCCGCTCAACCCGGACGGATCGCTCACCGTGCAGTTGATGTCCGCCACGGATCCCCGCTGGCGCAAAGGAGTCTAGAAAAATGGTCTCTGACGGTCCCAAATTGGTCATTTTGAGCGCATTTTTGACGCTTTTTTGCACGTTTTCTGACGCTTTTGCGCAGGCCGACACCGTCGTCGTGCGCCCCAAGGAGATCGACGACGTCCTTGTGAACCCCGGCATGGGCATTCAGACCTTCCAGCGTTTCCGGAACCAGGAAATCTACCCCGGCATGCGCTGGTCCGAGGTCGGACCGACCGCCGCCGTCCCCGACGCCTCGGGCAAGGTCGATTTTCCGGAATCGTCGATGGCCTATGTCCGCTGGTTCTGGTCGCAGCTTGAACCGGAACAGGGCAAGTACCGCTGGGACATCATCGACAACGCGCTCGA
>JAEHDI010001311.1 GCA_016880505.1 Bryobacterales bacterium
AGACTCAATACTGATTACTGAATACCGATTACTGAATACTGATTACTGAACACTCGATCCACTGACCGATGAGCACCGCCCAGCCCCACTTGAGCGAGCAAGCCCGGGCCAACCTGCCGGCGCACGTGGCCATCATTATGGACGGCAATGGGCGTTGGGCCAGGCAGCGCCACTTGCCGCGTGTCGAAGGCCACCGCGAGGGCGCGGAGTCAGTCCGCGCGGTGGTCCGCGCGGCCGGCGAGGCGGGCATCAAATACCTCACGGTCTATGCCTTTTCGGTCGAGAACTGGGGCCGGCCCAAGGACGAGGTGGACACACTGATGAAGTATCTGGCCCGGTACCTGAAAAACGAAATCGGCGAGCTAAATCGGAACAACGTCCGGCTCGAAGCCATCGGGCAAATTTATCGCCTCCCCGAATTCGTCCAGCAGCAGTTGGAGAAGTCGAAGGCGGCGCTGGCCAGGAACAACGGACTCACGCTGATTCTCGCCCTGAGCTACGGCAGCCGCACTGAGATCGTCGAGGCCGTCCGCGACATCGCTGCCAAAGCGCAGAAGGGCAAGCTCGATCCCGCCGAGATCACCGAGCAGACCATCTCGCAACATCTCTACACGAAGAACTTTCCCGATCCCGACCTGCTCATCCGCACCAGCGGCGAGATGCGCCTGAGCAATTTCCTGCTCTGGCAAATCTCCTACGCCGAACTGGTCGTCACGTCCACGCTCTGGCCCGATTTCCGCAAGGCGCAATTGTTCGACGCGCTGGAGGAATACGGGCGCCGGCACCGGCGGTTTGGGGGAGTCTAGGAATTTGCGATTTGCGATCCACGCACGACGTGCCAGGACATTCGACGTGGCCCGGCGGCTACTTGTTGAAGCGGAAGTGGGTCAAGTCGTAGTCCTGCACGACGTAAGTTTTGGTTTCCAGCCGCTGTTTGCCCGCCCGCTTGGCCTCCGTTTCGCCGCCGGCCTGAATAACATCGTCGAAGCCGATGATCTCGGCGCGGATGAAGCCTTTTTGGAGGTCGGTGTGAATGGACCCGGCGGCTTCCCACGCCGTCGCGCCTTTGCGAATCGGCCAGGCCCGGTTCTCCTTGCCGCCCACGGTAAGGAAGGAGATGTAGCCGCTCTCGCGCAATGCGCGAACAAACAGGTCATCCGGCGCCTCGAGCTCTTCGGGCGTCGCTACAATGATGGGCTTGTTGGTGAGAAAGCTGTGCGCCGCGATCGCCTGTAAGTCGGGCGCGCTCAATCCGGCCGTGAATAGTCCGCGTTCGCTTTCCAATGCCGTCTGGATCTTCAGCAACGCGGACTGCTCCGCTTCGGGAGGATTGCGCCCCAGCCGCGTCTCCACCATCTCCAGGTCTTTCAGCATCAGGTCGGGCAGGCTTTCGCGCGTGGTCAGGATGGCATCGGCCTCCAGGGCATTGTCCTCCCCAACCACGTCCACTTGAGCATAGGTCTTCTTGTCCGCTTCGACCAATTCGTTCGCCTGGTCAAGCCGTGGATCTTTCACGTTGTGCTTGCCCAGTGGGATGTTGGGGATGCCGAATAAAGCCAGTTTCATCGTCGGTTAGTGGCGCCAGCCTGACATGTCCCGGCGAAGAGGACAATGGTGGAGACGGAGCGAAGCGTGATGCGTGGCGCGTGATGCGTGATGCGTGATGCGTGAGAAATTTCATTCCGCGCTCGACTTTCCACGCACCACGCATCACGCACCACGCATCACGTTTCACGTTCTACGGTTCACGCCTCCCGCAACCCCGTCCTCAGCAACCCCCTGTACGCCGCCATCCGCTCGCGCCTGA
>JAEHDI010000173.1 GCA_016880505.1 Bryobacterales bacterium
ACCGGTTCCGGTGAGGCGGCTGGTACAGCAGAAGCCACGCGGTGAGCCAGACAAGGCCCAGCGTACCGGTAAAGATGAAGGCGGAACGCCATCCGTACATCAGGGTCAGCCAGGCGACCATCGGCGGTGCTATGGCGGAGCCGAGCGACGAGCCTGCATTGAAGATCCCGACCCCCAGGGCGCGCTGCGACGCTGGGAACCACTCCGCCACGGCTTTTGCGGCGGCTGGCCAATTGCCGGGTTCCGCCAGCCCGAGCATGAAACGGCAACCGGCGAGGGACCACTTTCCACGGGCGAAGCCGTGCATCATCTGAGCCAGAGACCAGCCGAAGATGAATACGGAGAACCCGCGGCGCGTGCCGAGCCGGTCCACAATGTAGCCTGATCCGGCGTACATGATGGCGTAGGCGAAGAAGAACAGCGCGACTATCTGGGCGTAGTCCTGCTCGTCGAGACCGAACTCGTGGCGCAGATCCACCGACACGACAGACAGGGCCAGTCTGTCAGCGTAGTTGATCGTCGTCGCGAGCAGCAGCATGGCCGCGATGATCCAGCGCAACTTGGGGATTTTCATCGTGTGCTCACAGGCTGGCAAGCTGCACGGGTTCAGGCATTTTTCATCATGAGTAACAGCATCACCACCGGCGACTTCGCGTAGATGCCATGCTCCAGTTGTGGCGCCATGCGGACGAACGTCCCAGGTCCGGCCTCGATCGTGTCGTCGCCCAGCTTGAGCCGCGCCTCGCCGCTCAGGATCTGGATCACCGCCGGCATGGGCGCGGTGTGAGCGGTCAGCTCCTGCCCGGTGGCGAATCCGAAGATGACCACCTTCAAACGATCGTCGTTGTACAGCGTCCGGCTGAGGATGCCGTTGACCGGAATCTCGACTTCCTTGATCAGGTCGGCGACGTGGGTGTAGTTACTGTTGTTCATGATTATCCCCAGGACCCAGTCTATCGGAGGGAATCAGGCGGTGGATGCTACCGTAACCGGATCGCCTGGGCGTCGAACATCGGAGGGTCGCCGCTGGGGTTTACAAAGAGAAACCGGACCCTGGACTCGCGGGGATGGTACTCGAAATACATGGGCGAGTCGGCCTTTCCGTATTCGCCGCAGGGGCGCGAGCCCGCTTCCGATCCCCCTTTGTATGCCGGCCCGGGCACGATCTCAAAGGTCACCTTAGTCGGGTCGGAGACCATCACGCCCTCGGCCGGTGAACGCACGAGGCAGCCTTCTTTTCCGGGCGGCGGCAGCTTAGCGATGAACTGCTCCTGGAGCGCTTGTTCAATGGGCTGGCCGGCAGGCTTTTCGAACACTTCGACGATTCGTTTACCCTTTGCGATCTCGCCGCCGGCGGCGGCGGGTATCTGATAGATGGCGTTCCCATAGGCCAGGAACGAATTCTTGTGAGCGGCGTCCGTGCATTGCTGGACGAGTATATAGAGACGGATACTCGGATCGACGGATCCTCGCCACTCGCAGCCCGGCAGCGGGTCGCGTGTTAGCTGCGATGCACCGGCGTTAGCCGCCGGCCCCGGGGATTTCTTGACCTCGGCAGCTTTCTCCGGCGGTGGCGGACTCGAGCAAGCCGTCAGGGCGAGCAAAACAGATGCAACGGCAACGGTCACGAAAAATCGGTTTCTATTCATTGCAATCCCCACTTTAATTTGCATGAAACTCTACCAATGCGCAAGCCCGCTCCAAATGGGCGTACGGTCATTCTAAGATGGATCTTCGGCGCGGAACACGCGCCCGGGGGAAAAACATCATGCTGAAGCTCGGATTTGTGACCGCCATTTTGCCTGACCTGCCGCTTCGGGAAGTCGCATCGTTTGCGTCCGCCAGCGACTACTCTTGTGTCGAGGTCATGTGCTGGCCGAAGGGTAAGGCCGAACGGCGCTACGCAGGCGTCACGCACATCGACGTCGTGGGCTTGACCGCCGCGGAAGCCGCTCGCATCAACGACGCCATGAAGACAGCAGGCGTTGCCATCAGCGGCCTCGGTTACTACCCGAACCCGCTTGTGCCGGACTCCGCCGAGGCCCAGGTCTATATCGATCATCTGAAGCAAGTGATCCTGGGCGCTCGCCTGCTCGGAGTAGGCGTAGTCAATACCTTCATTGGCCGGGACTGGACGAAATCGGTGGACGCCAACTGGCCGCGCTTTCTCGACGTGTGGAAGCCGCTGATCCGGTTTGCCGCCGACAACGGGATCAGGATTGGGATCGAGAATTGCCCGATGTCGTTCAGCGCCGACGAATGGCCCGGCGGCAAGAATCTCGCCGTCTCGCCGGCCATTTGGCGGCGGATGTTCGACGACATTCCAGACAACAACTTTGGCCTCAACTTCGACCCATCCCATATGATCTGGCAACGCATGGACTATCTGAAGCCGTTGCGCGAGTTCGCCAGCCGTATCTTCCACGTCCACGCCAAGGACGCCCGCATTGACCAGGAGCGACTCGACGAGGTTGGAATTCTCGCGTACCCGCTTCAGTACCATACGCCGAAGCTTCCGGGCCTCGGCGATGTGAATTGGGGCCGTTTCTTCTCCGTGCTCACCGAGACCGGATACGATGGGCCGGTCTGCGTCGAGGTGGAAGACCGCGCCTTCGAGGGCTCTCTCGAAAACCGGCAGGCCGCGCTGCGGCAAAGTGCGAACTACCTGAAGCAGTTCATTTCACCCCCCGCGCTTTCCGCGTGACGAAGCCTCGGGAGCCGAATCAAGCCGCTCCCACTTGCCGCACTCTGGGGTATCATCCGGAGAACACCAGCCAAGGATTGCCATGACACAGACGGGAGCCGCGCCGCATCGAATTCTCTCCATCGACATCGGAGGAAGCGGGGTAAAAGCGATTGTGATCGACCAGAAGGGAAGGCCTCTCACCGAGCGGACGCGCATGGAAACGCCGAGGCCCGCGACGCCCGCGGCCATCCTGCGTACAATCGACAGGCTGGCTGCGGCCCAGCGCCCGTTCGACCGGATCTCCCTCGGCTTTCCAGGGGTAATTCGAAAGGGCGTGGCGTACACGGCCTACAACCTGCACGACCGCTGGGTCGGCTTCGATATCGCAGCGGCGTTGCGAAAGCGGCTTCACAAGCCGGCTCGCGTGGCCAACGACGCCGACATCCAGGGAATGGGCGCCGTGCGCGGGCGAGGCGTCGAACTCGTGCTTACTCTCGGAACAGGGCTCGGATCCGCGTTGTTTCTCGATGGGCGGCTCGTGCCGAACCTTGAAGTGGCGCACCATCCGTTCCACAAGGGGCTTACTTACGAGGAATGGCTCGGAAAGGCAGGCTACGACGAACTTGGCGTGAAGCACTGGAACCGGATGCTCGCCAGAGCGGTCGCCGAGCTAGAGCACCTCTTCAACTACGACTGGCTGTATCTTGGCGGCGGCAACGCGAAGAAGGTTTCGCTCCAGGGACTGCCTCCGAACGTGAAAGTCGTCCCCAATGTCCTTGGATTGCTCGGCGGCGCGGCACTGTGGAGGAAATAGCGGAGAAGCGACTCACGCGGCCGGCTGCACGAACTGCGCGGCTTTCGGCATCTGTCCAGCCAGAAGGTCGAAGCGGATGCGAGATCCATCCGCGAGCGTCAGGATCAGCCGGTCTACGAGAATACCCTCCCGCGCCTCCGTGCCCGTCACCGTGCCGATCGTCCTGCGGACCGGGTGCATCCACCGCCGAGCGAAGAACGCCGCATCGCCGTCGATGAGACAGAGTGTCCCGATGGCGTTGCGGAGGTCTTTCAGATCGCTCGTGGCGATCACGCAAAAGACCGGGCCTGGCTGCCGGCCGGGGTGATTCGCTGCCAGCCACTCGCGCTCCGCGGGAGCGAGCGACGGCTGCACGGTTTCGCCCGTCCAATTCCGTATCACGGCGGTCAAGGC
>JAEHDI010001312.1 GCA_016880505.1 Bryobacterales bacterium
AAGTCAGTCTAGAACTCGATACGCCCTCGCAATTCGACCATGCGCTGCCCGGCTCTTTCGCCCGAGTACAGACCGTAGGTTTCCCCAATCACACCAACCCCGCCCGGTACGGAGATGTTGTTGGCCGGGAACAGGAAGTTCGGGTGGTTGAAGATGTTGGAGATCAACCCCATGAAGTCGAAATGCAGCCTCTCGGTAATTGGAAACCGCTTGAGAAGTGTCACGTTGTGGACGTGAATCCCAGGGCCTTCCAGAATGTTGTGCCCACTGTTGCCGAACCGGCCCGCTGGCGGTACCGCGAAACAGGAGGCATCGAACCAGCCATTGATCGAGCGCTGCCCGGTCGGCAGGTTGCCGTCGCAGATGCGGTCGGGCAATCCACCGCGCGTGTTCGTGTTCGAGGGGTCACTGCCAGAGAACCTGGGCGAGAAGTACTGACCGTTCTGCAGATAGGTCACCCATACAAGTCTCCAGCCGCCAATCACGTGATTCGCGGCACCGGGTATAGTGCCGAGGTACCGGCGCCCCCGCCCAAAAGGCAACTCCCACACCGTGTTAAAAACCAGCCGGTGCTTGGCGAAGAAATCCCGGTTCCAATAAAGCGGAGCGTAAGGATTTTCGAGATTCAGCATGTTGTTCATCCCATGCGCCCAGGTCCAGTGAGCGTCAAATGTGACCCATCCGACACGCCGGTTGGCCTGAAAGGTCATGGAATCGTAGTTGGTCGCCCCGTTGGTGCGATAGACCGTGGTCCCGACGAACTGCTGGTACGGACGGCGGGAGGCGTCGAACGGAGTCAGGCTCGGCTCCGGCTTGTTGATGTTGATACTGTAGTTCAGGTCCCGGTTTCGAGAACCAATGTACGACAGGCGGAAGCCGACATCCCCGACCTGCCGTTCCACCGTGGCATTGAACTGGTGGATCATACCGTTCTTCGTCTGCAAAGGAACTGCCGTTACGCTTTGGGAAGCGACATCCGGCGAAACGCCGCCGGACGGGAACGGATCCGGCATCTGAAACAAGGGCACCCCGTCTGTGATCTCGTTGTAATATGTCTCGCTGATCGCGAACGGCCCGCCCCCCTGTTGCCGGGCGAACGCCCCCAGAAACTCGTTATATATCCCATAGCCTCCCCGAACCACCGTCTTGTCAGTCAGACGGTAGGCGACGCCGAACCGGGGAACGAAACTGCGCATGTCAGGGTCGGGCACCACCTTCCCGGTGACGACATTGATCGACTTGGGATAGAAGGGGCTGACCTTCGACAGCGCCTTCTCAGGCACAATCACGTTGCCGGTCTTGGGATCCCAGTTCAACATCAGGCCGTCATCATAGGTCGTGGCGCTGAAACGATCCCATCGTAGTCCGATGTCCAACGTAAGTTTCGGCGACACTTTGAACGTATCCGTGACGAAGATCCCGAGCTCTTTGCTTGAAAACTTCCGGTTCAGGAGCGGATTCATCCTTGTGCTGCTGATGGGCAACCCGAGCAGGAAGTCGGCATAGGCATTTCCGGTCCACGTACCGTCAAATTCGAAATTGCCATAGTTGTCATTGGGAACCCTCCCATCGAAGCGGAAGTAGGATCTCTGCTCGAAGCCGAACTTCAAGACATGCCTGCCGGCCGCCCGGGTCACGTTGTCGGCGTAAGTGAAGCTCCGTGGCCATATCGAGAAGCCACTTGCACCACCTTCTCCAAGAAAGGCCATTTCGGGGTAACCGGTGATATTGAAAGTCGGGGATCCGGAAACGTCCGTAACACCGGCCGCATTGACACCCTGAAGCCCCAGCTTTTCTACGATGGACGCTGCCGCTGGCGGCGTGATGCCTTCTATGGATATGCCGGACTTGATCCCATCCCGGTTGCCACCGAAAGTGAAGGTGTTGACGGTGGTCGGGGAAAACACGTAGATATCCGTCACAACCCATGAGTGGCTTTGCCGGTTCGATGGCGAGGTCATCGTTGGGTAGGACCCCGCGAGGATGTAACGCGGCAGATAACCCTGGAATCTGCCGTAAAGCGAGTGCTTATCGCTCAGCCTGTGGTCCACCCGGACCGACCAGACATCCGCGCGGAACTGGTCGTCGGGATAAGGGTGGATCCAACCGAAGTTGTCCACAAGCCCGGGCCGGTTCGCCCGAGGAATGTAGCTCTCCTGCCACGTCGTGGCGACACTGCTGAGACGCTGAGGATCAATCTTGTTGTCGGGGAACGGAATGCCCGTGAGCGGGTCGGTAAGAACGACTGCCGGGTCGGAGGTAAGCAATTCCGAGAAGTCTCCGACTCGCATCTTGTCGGTAGGCGCACTTTCAAGATAGAAAGTCTTACCCGGGACCCGCTCGCCGTTCCACAACCCATAGAAGAAGGTCTTGTTCTTGAAGATCGGTCCAGCGGCGCTGACGTTCACCGTATGGTAGATGACCCTGGCCTTCTTATCTTCGAAGAAGTTTCGGGCGCCCAAAGCCGAGTTCCGGTGATAATACGAGGCTTCGCCGTGGAGCTCGTTTGTTCCGCTCTTGGTGACAGTGTCGAAGAACCCCACCCTCGAGTACTCGGCCGTTTGGTTTACGGCGACGAGCTTGACTTCCTGTACGGCCTCCATGTTCACAGTCTGGCTGTTTAGGGTTTCCTCCTTGATTCCGTCCTGGCCCATGTTCACTTGGCTTCCGCTTTGTCCGGCGAACGTCGGTGAGCCCCAATCACCTGGCCGGCGCTGGACTTCGGGCAGAATGGACAGCACCGCATAGGTTCCGGAAAACGCGTTGCCAGGGATCGGCAGGTCCCCGTAGCGCTTGGCTGAGTTAAAATCGCTCCCGATCTTTCCCCCCTCAGTTTGGATGGCCGCCGCCGCCGCGCTTACAGTCACTTCCGTCGCCACCTCGCCGACTTCCAGAACAACGTCAACGCGGCGCACCTGGTTGCTTTGCAGCACGACGTCATCCACCACTACCCGTTTGAATCCGGCCTGTGTCGCAGTCACCTGATAGTTGGCGGCCCTCAGGCCCGGCATTTCATAGTTGCCCTGCTCGTCGGTTTTGACGGTGCGAGCTATGATGTTGGTCGAAACGTCGCGCGCGGTGACACTGACTCCGGGAACGAGTGCACCGCTGCTGTCGGTCACGGTCCCACGGAGGGTCGACAGTCCTTCCTGCGCCGACAAAGTCGTGCAGCAGAAAAGAAATGACAACGCCACAGCCGATACACTACAGGCCTTCCACTCAGTCTTGGGCATACATGCCTCCTCTGTGAATCGCCCCCACAAATGTCCCTCAGGGTTTGGGGAGATTGTGTTCCACGTTCACGTGCCAGTCAAGCCTTATTTCTAGCGCCTCCAGGGTGTCGTCCATAGATTTGGACAATCTTGCCAACCGGATTAGCGTGAACTCCAAAAGTGAGCCGGAAACTACCCTGCGGCTTGGGTGTACTGCTTGGTTGCAGGGTTCTTCTTCGCCGCATTGCTTGCGGGTTTCCGGAACTGAAGCTCACGGTAAGTACCGCTAATCGGGCCGGAGGTGGCCCGGGCCCAGTGCGCTAAAGCATACGGTCAGTGGTTGCAGGGCACCTCCAACCAGTGGGTGCTGATGCCGGTCCGGTGGATCACGCAGATCCGGCCGGAAAAGCTATCCAACTATATGGACGACGCCCCGAAGGTATGAGAAAAAAGGGCTTGACTGACGGGTCAACGTGGAACACAATCGCACCAAACCCTTAGAAACATCTTTGGGGGAGGCGAATTCAGAGAGGAGGCATCTATGCCCAGGACTGAGTGGAAAGCCTGTAGTGTAGCTTTGCTTGTGGTTTTGACTTTCCTTTTCTGCTGCACGACTTTGTCGGCGCAGGAAGGACTATCGACCCTCCGTGGGACCGTGACCGACAGCAGCGGTGCGCTCGTTCCCGGAGTGACCATCACCGCCCGTGAGGTGTTGACGAACGTCGTCGTCCGTACTGTTAAGACGGACGCCCAGGGCAACTTCGAGATGCCCGCCGTTCGGGCCGGAAGTTACCAGGTGACGGCTACTCAGCCGGGCTTCAAGAAAGCAGTGGTTGACGACGTCCTCCTGACAAGCAACCAGGCTCGGCGCGTCGATATTGCTCTCGAAGTGGGCGAAGTGGCGACCGAAGTGACGGTCAGCGCCGCCGCAGCCGCGATTCAGACAGAGGAAGGGAAGATCAGCTCCGATTTCAAGGCGGCAGAGGCCTACGGCACTTTCCCGGTTCCTGGCAATGCCTTTTCGGGCACCTATGCGATTCTGGCCGCTCTGCCGGACGTGCAACGCCAACCCGGTGACTGGGGGACGCCGACCCTGGCGGGACAGAGCGGCGACCAGGTCCACATGGCCCAGGATGGAGTTAAAGAAGAGACCTTGAACAGCCAGACCGTCAATATGGAGGCGGTGGCTGAACTCAAGGCTGTCGCCGTCAACAATACCGCCGACTATGCCCGTCCCGGCTACTTCGACACCATTACCAAGAGCGGGACGAATGAGTATCACCTGGACGGCTCCTACTATCACCGCAATTCCGCGCTGGGCGCCAGAAACTTCTATGAAGGCGAGAAGGCGAGGATCATCTATCACACATTCAACATCGCGGGAGGGGGTCCGATCATCCGGAACAAGACTTTCTTCTATGCCCTGTGGAATGGAGAGCGTGTTCCCGGCAAGACCTTCTACCTGCGCAACGTGCCGACCGAGCGAATGAGGAACGGCGACTTCTCCCGCCTCTCTGCCATCGTCAAAGATCCGACGAACGGCCTGCCGTTTTCCGATAATGTGATCCCGTCAACGCGGATCAGCGATGTCGCCAAGGTTGTCATGGATGAGCTGCTTCCGGCTCCGAACCGAGGCGATCCCGAATCGCCGGTCAACAACTTCAGTTGGCTGTTCCCGTACCCGGACGACCAATTCTACGCGGACGTGTTCTCTATTCGCGTCGATCACCGCCTGTCTGACAAGAATTCTCTCTATGGCAGGGTCCAGATGTACCTTCCGAAGTACGTGCTGGCGGGCGCGTACCCCGCGCTCAATTGGACCCGGCTGCGCAAGAGCCACTCCTGGGTCTTCACCGACACGCACGTGGTCTCGCCGACCGTTGTGAACACCTTCACTTTTGGCGGAAACCGCGATGCGATCAAGGACAACGAGGTAGTCGACGGCTGGCAGCCCGCCTCCGGAGCCGATCTGGTTCAGAAGATGGGGCTCCAGGGCGTCAACAACAAGGGTATCGACTCGCCGGGTGGCTCTCCAGTATTCAACATCAGTGGCTTCAGCACGATATCGATCCGGCAGGGGGGCTTCAACCTACCCGGTCTCAACTTCAACGTCTCCGATTCCGTGACGTGGGCAAGAGGCAAGCACGTCCTCAAGATCGGTGGCGAACTGAGGACCTACAGCGACTACAACGAGCAGGTTCCGAACGACAATTTCGGCAATTTCCGGTTCAACGGCTCGATGGCCGGGCATGCGTATGCCGACTTTCTGCTCGGTATCCCGCAACGGAGCATCCGGTTAGATCCGCTGGTGAACCGCAAACGGACGTCCAAAGAACTCGGCCTGTTCGTTACGGATACGTTCAAGGTGACTCCCAAGCTGACCCTCGATTACGGGCTCCGATGGGACTATTTCAGCGCCACCACGTACGACGATGGCCTGATGCTGAACTGGGACCCTGCTACGGGCAACGTGATCGTGTCCCAAGCGGCGCTGGGAAGCATCAGTCCTCTCTACCCGAAGAACATCAGCATTGTGGCCGGCGAAGTGGTTCCCGATCCGGACAAACGCAATTTCGCCCCGCGTCTCGGCGTCGCTTACCGGCTGAGTGACAAGACAGTCATTCGTGGAGGATACGGGATTTTCAACGAGTTCCTGGGCCGTCTTGGGCGTGTTTCGGGCGGCGGGCCGTTTCAGATCGGCGAGACATACGTCAACTCACTCGCGGGAGGCAGTCCGCTGTTTCAGATGCCGAATCCGTTCCCGGCCAGTCTCGTCACAGCCGCCATTCCATCCCAGAGTGTCACCGCTTATCCGATGGAAACGAAGAACGGGCTGATTCACCAGTTCAACATCAGCTTGGAGCGACAAATCGCCGACATGGGCTTCCGGCTCTCTTACATCGGCTCGCGGAACCGCGACATGAACTACAGCATCGGGACCAACAAGCCGCAACCGAGCCTGATCCCGTTTGACGACTCCCGCCGTCCGTACCCGCAGTTCGTCGGGACCACGGTCTATCGCACCAATGGGGCGGCCAACTACGACTCCATGAGCTTTGCGGCCAATCGCCGCGTAGGCTGGGTGACCTTCGACGTTCACTGGACCTGGGCGCACGGGATGAACAACATGTTGAATTACGGGACGGACACCCAGCTGGATCTCGAGAATCCCTACGCTCCGCTGTTGTGGAACCGGGACTTCATGGCCAAGCATCGGGCAGTGTTCAACACCCTCTGGGACCTGCCCTTTGGCCGCGGCAAGCGGTACCTGAACAGTGTTCCAGCCGCGGCGAATCACATTATCGGTGGTTGGAGCATCGCCTGGGTAGCCTACTTGCAAGGTGGCCAGTACTTCTCGCCTTCGTTCTCCGATGCAGATCCGTCGAACACGGATACCTTCGGCGGGTTTCCTGATCGGATCTGCAACGGCAACCTGCCGACCGGACAGCGGAGCATCGACCGGTGGTTCGACCCTGGTTGCTTCGTGAATCCTCCGGCAGGACGCTTCGGCAATAGCGGGGCCAACATTCTCGAGGGACCGGGCCTCCACGCCCACAACGTGACGGTCGTGAAGAACTTCAAGATCACCGAACGGGTGACCTTCGACTTCATGACCCTCATCTCGAACATCTTCAATCACCCCAACTTCCTGTTCCCGGCCGCCGACATTTCGACTGAGGGCGTCGGCGTGATCGGTGAAACCCACGGGCTCTACTCCGGAGAGAGAGCCGGGCAACGGATGATCGAATTGAGGGGCCGCATCCGCTTCTGAGTCAGACAGATCGGGGCCGCAGTCCTTTCCTGGGCTGCGGCCCCTCCTTTTTCCCGGTTTGGCACACCCACATCCAGTGCATCGCAAAGCGATCCTGCTACTCCTCGCGTGGCTGGCGGCAGCAGTTGATGGGACCGCCGCCGGTAGCAGCGTGACGATTGACGCGTCACAACGCTTCCAGACGATTGCCGGTTTCGGCGTCAACTTCAATGGCACGTACTTCCGCGACGCTCAGAAACCGATGATCGACATGTTGATTGACGACCTCGGCGCAACCATCTTCCGACTGGATCCGTACGGGATCATCAACTGGGAGACCCAGAATGATAACGACGACCCTGGCGTGATGAATTGGGAATACTACAACGATCGCTACTCCATTCCCACGTTTGAGGCGTCCTGGGCTTCGGCGCGATACCTGAACTCGCGCGGCATCCGTCCTTTCGTCACTCTGAGCGGGAGACCTCCGGACTGGATGCTCGACACAAAGCTGCCGCCGCTTCAGGGGCGCAAACCGGCAACAGAGCCGGATCACCTCAATCCGAGCATGTACGAGGAGTTTGCGGAGACGGTAGTCTCCATGCTCGTTTACGCTCGCACGAAGGCTCGTATCGACTTTGAGTACTTCAGCCCCTTGAATGAAACGGACTGCCCGCCGAATGAAGGCCCGCGGATCGACCCGGAGGAGATGCCCAAGGTCCTCGAATCCATCGCGCGCCGCATGAAGAAAGAGGGAATCGGCGATGTCAAGCTCGTGGTCTGTGACCAGTGCCGCCTGGGGAATGACTACTTCGGTCCGATCCTCCAGAACGAGGAACTGATGAAGCAGGTCGCCGTCTTTTCCTTACACAGCTACGGCCAGCAGTCCATCACCCCTCATGTGGACCGTGTCCGGAACAGCAGGAGCCCGCAGCTCCCGGTCTGGCTGACGGAATATGGAGACCTGAACGACCTCGACAAGTCCCAGGACAACGAATGGAAGAACTTCTCACTTGCTGCCACCAAGCGGGCGTTGCGCGCCCTCAACGAGGGCGCAAGCGTGGCGCTGTTCTGGGACGCTTACGACAACTACCATGAGCACTATCCGCGGCTGACGTTCTATGGACTCGTGCAGAACACGGATCACATTTATGCACCGAAGAAACGCTATTTCGCTGCAAAGCAGCTCTACCATTTTGTCCGCCCGGGCTCGCAGAGGATCGCACTGAACAGCGATGCACCGGGGTTGCTGCTATCCGCATTTCGCAATGCCGCGGATGGTACGCTGACGGTGGTCGGCGTCAAAGAGGGAGGCCCTGCCGAGCTCGATCTTGTCCTAACCGGGGCCGGCGCGAGAATTGGGGCATGGGACGTTTACGTGACGACCAGAGATGTGGATTGCAGGAAGATGGACACAGTCGCCGTCAAGGACGGAACGGCCAGGATCAGCTTGCCGCCGGAGGCCGTCTTCACGCTAGTCACAGCCATGAAAAAAGCCGAGTGACACCAGCGAAGTTAACCTACAATCCCAGAAGGAGCTGAAACGGATGAAAACACTTGGTGCGGGCATCATTGGAACCGGATGGGTTTCGGAAGAGTACGTCAAAGCGTTTCAGAAGAATCCTCACTGTGAGGTGGTCGCCCTATGCAGCCGGGACGCTGCACGGGCGAAAGCGAAGGCCGCCGAGCATCGCCTTCAGAACTGCGCTGCTTTCGCGGATCCGGCGGACATGTTGAAGGCGCCAGGCCTCGACATCGTTGTCGTCTGTACGCCCCATCACCTGCACGTCGAGCAAGGTGTTGCCGCCGCCCGCGCCGGCAAGCACGTCATCGTCGAGAAGCCGATCGCGATCAGCGTGCCGAGCCTGCGCCAGCTCGATAAGGAGATCCGGGCGGCCGGCGTGAAGAGCATCGTCAGCTTCGTCCTGCGTTGGAATCCGATGTTCGACAACATTCGGGCGATCCTGGACCAGGGGTTGATCGGCAAGGTCTTCTACGCGGAGGTCGACTATCTGCACGGAGTCGGGCCTTGGTACCAACTGTGGTCCTGGATGGCCAAGAAGGAGTACGGCGGCAGTTCTCTGCTGGCAGGCGGCAGCCACGCGGTCGACGGACTCCGTTGGTTCGTGCGCGACGAGGCCGTCGAGGTTACCGCATACTCGAACACGAGCAGGCAGAACCCACTGAAGTACGAGTACGACCCGAACATCGTCACGATCGTCCGGTTCGCCGGAGGCGCGATCGGTAAGGTTGCCTGCTCGCTGGAATGCCGGATGCCCTATGTGTTCAACGTGGAGTTGTTCGGTGACAAGGGCACCATCCGCAACAACCAGTTGTTCACCACAGAGTGGCCGGGCCAGAACTCCTGGGCGGCGATTCCGGCGGTCCTCCCTGACAGCGGCGATGTCTCCCATCACCCGTTCCAGCAGGAAGTGGATCATTTCGTGCAGTGCATCCTGAACGACAAGGAATCGCACGCGAACGTAGCGGATACGTACAAGACCCACGAGATCTGCCTGGCGGCGGACATTTCGGCAGCGGAGGGCAGACCCGTCCAGCTGCCATTGCCGTAGATCAGCAGCCCCCTGTGAGCGAACTTCAATCCCGGATCGGTCCGGGGTCAGCGGCCTCGACGGCGGGGACCGAGCGGCGTCTCCTCTCTTCCCACACGGTGATCAGCATCGTGCTGAGTAGGACGATGACGCCACCCGCGATCATCATCGGTGTAAGACGCTCGCCGAGCCAAATGGCCGAAATCGGCAGGCCGAAGAACGTAATCAGGTAGTTGGAAAGTGCGGCCTGGATCGCGTCCAGGTAGTCCAGGGCTTTCAAGAAGAGAACCATCGAAAGATAGTTGTGGAAGAAAATCAGCAGCAGAAGGCCGATCCACGTTTGCAGGGTGAAGCTGGGGATACGCGCGAACACATCCACCTCGGTCGCTAGAGTGAGAGGCGTCATGATGACAAACATCGCAACATAAGTATAGAAGAGCAGTTCCAGCGGAGAATACCGCTGCAGGACCTTCTTGCCGTAAGAGTTGTAGTAAGCGCAACCGAGCATCCCCGCGAAAATGA
>JAEHDI010001313.1 GCA_016880505.1 Bryobacterales bacterium
CCGGCAGCCCCGCGGCGTTGTAAAGGTTAGAGCCCGGATCGTCCGACCAGCCGTAGCGGACGTGCCGCGGTTCCGCGACGGACGAATTCGATACGATCACCGTCGAGCCGTCGATGCGCGCTTCCGCGGCGGTAAACTTGCGATCGGCGCCTGCCACCTCGAAGCCCCTCAAGGAGCCGCCTTTTGCCGTAAGTCCACTGGCGTGGTCGAACCAGACACGAATCGCCTTGCCCTCGCGCGACGCCTGGCGGAACAACGGGCCCGAGTACTCGATCCGCTCGCCGTACTCAACCGCCCGGGCGGCCAATGCAAGCCGCGCGCCCACGTCCTGCTTGTTCTTCGGGTGGATATCGGCCGGATCGCCGATGTCGATCGTGACCGCCATGCCGGTCTTCGCGAGCGCCAATGTCTGGCGCTGCGCCTCGCGCACTTCGGGCCATCTCGTGTCGGGAGCGGGCCTGTAGTTGGCAAGCTGCACGAAGAGGAACGGGAAGTCGCCCTGCCCCCATGCGCGCCGCCAGTCCTGAATCATCGTTCGGAACAGGCGTGCGTACAAGGGTGCACGCGCCGCCGGAGCGTTGCTCTCGCCCTGGTACCAGATGGCGCCACGGATCGGGTATCGCGTAAGCGGAGCGATCATCGCGTTGAAGAGGCCGGCCGGCGCCCAGCAGCCGCGCTCGTTCGGCTCCCATGGAAATCCGGGCGGCTGCTTCCCTGCGGCCTTCGCCTTCTCGACGGCCTGCCGCCACTCATCCAGCTGCTTCTCTCGCCGCAGGCTCGAAACGGCGAAGTCGTCGTTCATGCGCGACCACTCGGCGAATACCGGCATCAGCGACGCATCGGCGGAGATGGAGCGCAGACTGGTCCACGCGTCCGCCGGCGTGCCGCCCCACGCCGTCTCGATCAGGCCGATCGGCACGGCGAGCTTGTCCTCAAGGTTTCGACCGAAGAAATACGCCACGGCCGAAAAGTCACGAGCCGTTTCCGGCGTGCACGGAGTCCACGGCTCGGCTTCCGCATCGAGGAGCGGATAGCTGGCGACGTTGTTCTTCACCCGATAGAGGCGAATCCGCGGATGAGTCGCCGCGGCAATTTCGTTGTCGGCGTTCGCCGACGCGCTGACTGGCAACTCCATGTTCGACTGTCCGGAAGCCACCCACACATCGCCCACGAGCACGTCTTTGAGCGAGATTGTGTTCTTCCCCTTCACCGTCAGTTCAAAAGGTCCGCCGGCTTCGCGCGGCGGCAGATAGACGCTCCAGAGGCCGAGCGAATCCGCCGTTGTCGAGGTCGAGTCGTCGCCGAGAGTGACATTCACCGCCTCGCCCGGCGCCGCCTTCCCCCAGATATGGACTGGCTGCCCTCGTTGGATGACCATGTGGTCGGCCAGCAGCGTGGGGAGGGAAACATCCGCGCTCGCGGACGAGCTCAGTGCAATCGCGCAGAACACGATCGACAAAAGTGATTTCTGTATCGGCATCGACCACCAATCATACAGCCCCTTCCCGCAGGCTGTATGATGAACACTCTTCGGGAGAACCACGCATGGCGAGCGCTCCGTTTGGAAATGATCCGGCGAAGATCGAGCGGTACAGGGCCTTCTGGAACAGGGACGATGTCCGGCGCCCCCTCGTGGGCTTCTCTCTCGTCGGATGGTTTCCATTACAGGAATTCGCGGCTTGCAGAGCTTGGGAGAATGCCGAGTATCTCACGCCCGGCATGATCGACCCCGAAGCATTCCTCGACGACCACCTGCGCATGCTGCGCGAGGGCGAAATCGTCGACGACGACGTCATTCGCGGCGCGTGTCCGGGTCAGGTGGCGCTCCCGTGGCTTCCCGCAATGCTCGGCTGCAGGATGCGTATTCTCCCGCACAACGTGATGGGCGAGGAACAGCACCTCCCGTGGGAGGA
>JAEHDI010001314.1 GCA_016880505.1 Bryobacterales bacterium
GAGGCCGCGTTGACCTTGATTGATGCGGACCATGCGCTCGCACTGTCCGAAGTCCACGACCCGAAGGGCGTTCCGGACCAGCAGGCGGGCGGCGTCTTTCGCTGGAGGAGCCACGGAATCCTCCAGGTCCAGGATGATCGCATCCGGTTTGTGCTGGCTGGCATTTAGGAAGTGCTTGGGCTCGTTGCCCGGGAGATAGAGGCGTGAACGGCGGAAGCGCTCGCGCGTGGTGCGGGCGGAAAAGCCCGGCCCCGGAGCCGGCAGAAACTCCGTGCCGGTTCCCAGGCCGGCCCGTTTCACCGCCGCCTCGATCCGCGCCGCCAGCACGAAGTCCAACGCGCCCGCGTCCTCCACGATGACCACGGCGTCGCGGACGCCGAGGGCGTCAAGTACCGTCCGGCAAGTCACCCGCACGGTGTCTCCGTACATCGCGTCGACCTTCGACGTGACGCAGAGTTCCAGGCCGCCACTTGTGCGGGGCTCCAGCCGTACCCAGCAATCGGAGCGCACCTTTTCCCCCCGCTGTCCTGCTTCAAAGACAGGATTCATGGATGCCTCCTTGCCCGGACGAAGTAGTATCCTCCCTCATCCCGATGGCCGTGGAATGAGGCTACCCTTCCGGAGCGTGACCAGCACGGTGAAGATGACACGGCCGCCCCGACGACGCACGACAGATCTGGACGGCGATCAACGCCGGGTGATTCCGTGTGGTGTGGCGATCTCTCAGCGAACTCTTCCGGCAGGACATCAGACACTCACGTACCGCGAGATGATGTCGACGACTTCCTTCTTGCGCTGGGCTACCGCCTCATCCGAGACCATGTCACGGCGAAACACCGTTCCGAAGGTGTACCTGTTGGTCACATGGAAGAGGGACAGGGCGCTGACCGTCATGTGAAGCTCCACGGGATCGATGTCCCTGCGGAGGACTCCCTCCTCCGCGCCCCGTCGCAAGACCTTTGCGATCGCGTCAATGATGGAAAGGTTGAAACTGGATATGGTTTTCGAACGCGAGAGGTTCTTGCCTTTGTGAACGTTCTCGATGACCACCAGCTTGGCGAGCTGAGGATTCCTCCAGTGGTAGTCGAAGGTGAACTCGGTCAAGGTCCTGATGGCCTCGCCCGGTGGAAGGTTATCCAGCCTCAACTGCTTCTCGGCCTCGCGAATCTTTCTATAGGCGTCCTCCAGGACGGCGACGTAGAGTCGCTCTTTGCTCCCAAAGTAATAATAGATCATCCGCTTGTTGGTGCGCGTGCGAGCAGCGATACTGTCCACGCGGGCTCCATTCAGCCCGCGCTCCGAGAATTCGCGTATGGCAGCCGCCAGGATCTCGGCCTTCGACCGTTCTGCGTCTCTCGGCCGCGATACGGCAGGCGCGTCCCCATTCGTCCGTTTCATCTTCAACTGACGATCCATAACCGGCGGTCCTCTAGGCAACAATCAGGGGGACTATACGCTCGACCTAGCGTGGAACTATATCATAGCCGACCCTATTCCATCACTGCCCCGGCGCTCAGGAGCGTCTACTCCCTGGGAACTTCGCCCGCTGCACCACACCCCTCGGCAGGGGCCGTCGTCAACCACGATGCCCCCGATCCCCATGACACCGCCCAGCCCGCCACTCGCAGCGAATCGCGCCCGCCTCTCTGTATCGTCGGCGGTGGCGACCGCCGCCTCGCGAAGCCCCAGTTCTCCCACAGGCTCGCTGCAAAGATACCGTTCTTTGCTGAATCGCTCAACCAGGAGCTAGAACGCTCGCCCCACCTCTGCCATTGCGAGCTCGGGGGCAGGGAGCAGCTCGATCTTGTCCGCGCCCATTCGACGGACTCGTGCGTCCGGTGCCTCTGGTGCATCCTCCAACACCTCGGTTCGCTCTCTAAGCCGGGCTATGTTGCTGCCGCCTCCTGTCGACGTTAGCTTCTTTGACACTGCCAGTCAGTGCATTCCTCCCTCCGACGGAGTGGCGTCCCGCCGGTGTTACCGTGGTGTCACGCAATCATCCCGAGGCGACGATCAACGTGTTCTCCCGTCCCAAGGCATCGCAGGTGAGGCGAACCTCAAATAGCATCAGGTGCGCGATCAGTGATCGCCCCCCAGGTACCCCTGCGCATCCGCCGCAAGGGCAGGGCCGGTATCGCTCTCCCTTGCGGCGTGAGATCTTCCGTTCCCCGCTCCTCAGGGTACGATGGAGGTGCGCAGGCTTAGTGGATCGCTCTCCGACGCGAGTGCACGCACTTGTGAGATTCTCCTACTTTTCCAACGCAGCTTCCGCCGCTGTGACGGCGCGCAACACCTTATCGATCCATGTTCGTCCAATCTGTTGTTCCAGGTATGCGATGATCGGGGGCTGCGCCGCCGCCCTGAATTGGGCCTGCTCGGCGGCTGTCGGGGTGTAGATCTCCATCCCCTTGTCCTTCAAGAACTGGATGCCGATGGCAGAATCGAGGTTATCGATCCCGTTCTCGGAAACGGCAGACGTCAAGGCCGCTTTCTTCACAATCGTCTGGTACTCCTTCGGCAGGCTCTGGAAGAACTTCTCGTTGATGAGCATGAAGCTCACGCCGAAGGTATGCCCATCCATGGTCATGTACTTCTGC
>JAEHDI010001315.1 GCA_016880505.1 Bryobacterales bacterium
CTGGCTGAACTCGGAAAGGAGCGGTCTCTTGTCCTCGAATATCGGCTTTATCGGCCTCGGCATCATGGGCAAGCCCATGTCGAAGAATCTCCTCAAGGCGGGCCACCGGCTTGTCGTCTATGACATCGCACCCGAACCCGTCGGCGAACTCGTCGCCGCCGGAGCGGCTCGCGGCGAATCCTCGAGCGACGTTGCGGCCCGAACGGACATCGTCATTACGATGCTGCCTGACGGTCCCGACGTGGAACAGGCGGTTCTCGGTCCAGGCGGAGTACTGGAAGGCGCACGAAAGGGCGCCCTGCTCGTCGACATGAGTTCGATCAGCCCACTGGTGTCTCAGAAGGTCGGCGCCGCCTGCGCGGCAAAGGGTGTCGAGTTCCTTGACGCCCCGGTCAGCGGCGGCGAGCCGAAGGCCATCGACGGCAGCCTCGCAATCATGGCCGGCGGCGCCCAGGAGGCTTTCGACAAGGCTCTCCCGATCCTCCAGGCCATGGGTTCGACCGTGACGCTCACCGGCCTCGTCGGCGCCGGAAACGTGACCAAGCTCGCCAACCAGATCATGGTCGCGTGCAACATCGCCGCCATGGGGGAAGCGCTTGTGCTGGCCACGAAAGCGGGCCTGGATCCCGAGGTAGTATTCAACGCCGTTAAGGGCGGTCTGGCCGGAAGCACCGTGCTCAACGCCAAGGCTCCGATGGTGATTTCCCGGAATTTCAAGCCCGGTTTCCGCATCCGCCTGCACCAGAAAGACCTGAGGAACGCGCTGCTGGCAGCAGAGTCGCTGAAGGTTTCCCTGCCGTTTACCGGCCTCGTGCAGCAGTTGCTCGTCGCTCTCATGAACGACGGAAAAGGCGACCTCGACCACTCCGGCATCGTGACGTACCTCGAGAAGATGGCCGCCGTGGAAGTGAAGAAACCCTGACGCTGTGTTGCTGTATGCTTAGAACCTAGGGTTCATGACACTCGAGATTCGACACGAGGAGATCAAGCCGGGCATCGTGCTCATTACTTTGGCGGGCCGGCTGATGCTCGGTCCCGAGGGTGAGCAGATTGAGAACGTCGTGGCTCAGAAGCTATCCGAAGGGGCGCGGAGCTTCGTGTTCGACTTGAGCGGCGTGACACACATCGATAGCACGGGAATCGGCCGGTTCATCTCGAGTTTCAACAAAGTGCGTGTCGTCGAGGGAACCCTTCGTCTCGCCGGAGCCACCGGCCAGGTTCGAGACGCCTTTCGCGTCACTCGACTCGATACCGTTTTCAAGTTCTTTCCCGACGTGGAATCGGCCTGCGAAGGCTTAGTGCCTGGAACCTGATCGGCACGTCTGGAGACCTACTCTTATGAACCGCCGCGCTTTTCTCTTCACACCCGCATTCCTGCCCGCCATCCTTGCAGTACAATCCGAGGAGGGCTTCACGCCACTCTTCGACGGCCAAACACTAAACGGCTGGACCATTCGCGACGGTCCCGAGTCCGCGTTTTTCGCTAGAGACGGCGAGATCGCGGCTTCGCCTTCGTCAATTCACCCATGCTGGCTGCGTTCCAGCAAGCAATATGAGAACTTCGACTTCCGATGCGAGTTCTTTGTCAAGGGCTGGATCGACGGCGGAGTCTACCTCCACGCGCCGGAACACGGCCGCAACACGTTCTGCGGCATGCAGGTGAAGATCTTCCACCAGTTGGACAAGACGCCCATGTCCAACTCGACGGGAGCCATCTTCCCGCTGATCGCGCCGTCGAAGGTGAATGTCCGGAGCGATGGACAGTGGAACACGCTGCGTATCCTGATGGACTGGCCTCAACTCAGCGTCTGGGTCAACGGCGAGCAGGTCCAGGACCTGAACGTCGAGCAGACCCCGGAATTGCGGTACCGTCTGCGCCGCGGTTACCTCGGTCTGAGCGGCCTGGGCTATCCAATCCGATTTCGAAACATTCGTATCAAGGAACTGCCGGACAAGGAACAGTGGCAGTACCTTTTCGAAGCCGATGCCGACCTGGAGAAAAACTGGTTCGTGTCCGAGAGTGCCGAACGCGCGCCCGCGAAATTCGAAGCCATGAACGGAGTGCTCCGCGGAGATGGTGCGGGACACCTCGCCACCCGCGAGAAGTACCGTGACTTCGTTCTGCAGCTTTATGTTCGCGGGCCGCGGCACCACAACGGCGGCATCCTTATCCGGTCGCTGGGACGCGGCCTCTCGGACCCGCGCCACTACGAGATCCAGATTCACAACGTGGAGGAGGCCCACTACCCGACCGGCTCCCTTTACCATCACAAGCGGTCCATCTACCCCCGGATCGACGACGACCAGTGGTTCCTGATGCAGGTGGTCGCCCAGGGACGCAAGTGCCTGGTGAGGGTCAACGGCGAAGACGTGATGGAATACGACCAGCTAGAGAATCTGGAAGAAGGTCACATCGAACTGCAGGCGCACCAACCCGGCGTATGGCTCGAGTACAAGCATATCCGTGTGCGAAGGCTTTAGAAGGGGCGGGGGCGTCTACCCCGCCATCTCTTCCCAAGTAACGATCCGTTTCTCGTAGATTGCCTTTGTGGCCATGAGCACCGTCGTGGTGGCAATGAGCGCCGAGTCCACGTTATTGATCGGCGTCTTGTTGTTCTTCACGCTGTTCACGAACGCCGCCAGCGCCATGTAGGTGGAGTCTTTGCCGGCGTCGGGGACATCGAGCTTGAGGGGTGGAGTTCTCTTGTCACGCGGCTGCCAGGTTCCGTCGGCAAGGTCCACAGCGCCGCCGGCTCCAAACACACGTTCCTTGATTCCGGTGAAGCCCGGCGGGTCGAAATAATGATGGCTGAAATTCACCCGCACGTCGTTCGAGTATTCGAAGATCAGGTTGTAGTTGTCCATCACCGTCCGCCCTGGCGGCTCGTTGATGAACAGGTTCGTTCCGCCGGATCCCATGACGCGCAGCGGGTGGGTTCCGATGGCCCAGGTGAACAGATCGAGGATGTGGATTCCCTGGTCGACCACGATGTCGCCGCACTTGTTCTTGTCGAAGTACCACGGGATATCGCGCGGCAGATCGCCTCCGTGTCTCATTCCGTGGCACTGCAGCACTTTCCCGATGCCGCCGCTGTGGATAAACCTCTCCGCCGCGTTTCGGTTCGGATCGTGCCGGAGCTGGAAGCCGACCTGCATGATGCCCTTCGCCTGTTTCGCGGCGCTTACGAGCGTCTTACAGTCGCTTAGATTCGTCGCGAGCGGCTTCTCCGCGTAGAGGTGTTTGCCAACCTCGAGGATGGCGATGTTCAGGTCCTTGTGGTACCAGTCCGGAACCGCCTGTACGACTGCATCGATATCCTTCCTCTCGTCCAGCATCTTGCGGAAGTCGGCATAGGTCTGCGCCTTACCGCCGGCCGCTGCCACCGCAGCCGCCGCCTTCTCAGCGCGCTCCGGGATGAGGTCGCACACGGCGA
>JAEHDI010001316.1 GCA_016880505.1 Bryobacterales bacterium
AGGAACTCGTTCCGAGCGCCCGTCAGCCGCACCGTGGCGGATGAGGCACTCCAGACGCTGTTGCGCGAGCGGTGGCCGGCGAAGTCGTCTTTTTCGATCAATTCGCCCGTGCGCGGGTCGATCTTCAGCGTCTCGGGGACGGCCCAGACGGAGAAGGCGTCCGCAGCCGGCGGCTGGGAGGCGGCTTCGGCCGTCTCGTCGCCAGGAGGTAGCTTCGGGAATTCAGGGGAGTACGCCCGGTAGCTTCCCAGAGCCGAGACCGGTCCAGCGTTGCCTGCCTCGTCGATGGCACGAGCGGCGAAGTAGTACACCTGTCCAGGCTTGAGTTGCTCGACCACCGCGTTCACCTCGTCACGCAGGGAATTCGAAGTCGCGAACGGATTTGGCTTCGGCGCCAGCGGGTCGAGCATCCAGCGTGGCGCTCGGGACGCGGAGTCGAAACTCGCAGTGTCGATCCGTGTCTCGCTGTATCGCACTTCGTAACCAGTGGCGACGCCCTGTCCGACGTCGTCGCCGGCGCCGCCGAAGTGCAGAACGACGCTGCCTGGGCGCAGCGTCGAGCGGGACAGTTTTCTTGCCGCCGCGGGGCTGCTGTCGATCACGGCCCCGGTTCTGAAAGAGCGCACGGCGCCGGGCGCCGTGCGGTCCTGCCGCGAACCCTCCACAATCAGGACCGGAGGATTCCCGCTCTCCCGGCTGCTGATTTCGTGACGGGTCTGTGTCTGACCCTTTTCGTCGGTCAACATCAACCCGTACTGATCGCCGCCGATCAGTGCGTGAACCAGTGCGGGTGGGACGCTGACCTCCCACCAATCGCCTCCCGCGTCCCGTGCACGTTCGTAAGAGTACAGACTGCCGCCCTGCGCGAACGTCACGTCAACAAGGTCGGATGCGGGGTAGCACCATGCCTGCTTCTCGGGTCCCGGAAAGAAGTAGTTGACCGTGGGCTCGGACCAGGGCCCGTTGCCGCTGATCGTGGACAGGCCCACCGTATGGAGCGGTACCGGAGCCGGTTTGCGGTGGATCCGCAACGTGGCTTTCTCGACGGTGAGGCCACGAGCGGCCGATACATCGAACTGGAGCAGCGCGAACGCCGTCCGGCCCTGTATAACGAGAGCGGCGTCAGCGCCGTGGGCTTCGAGCGCTTCCTTCCGATCGGACTTCGGCCCCTCCCAGCGGTGCATCGAGACCCAGGTATCGGCGGTCGCAGGACATTCAATCCTCTCTGCAGCGCAGGGGAGGCAGACAAGCAGCAAGAAAAAGAGGTTCTTCATTTGATCACCGGCTCGAGGATGATGTGCGCGGAGCGCTGACCAGCCGCTCCATGAACAGGCTGACGAATTGTGTGGCTTCTACTTCCTTGGCTGCCTGGACCGGACCATTCGCATCCGAGCGAAAGATGGTCATTCCGTACGTTCGCCCAGGCTCGCCGCGTGTTTCGACCTCGACGCGTCCTTTGAGCGGCCGGATCAGCTCAGGACGGAAGGTCACCGCCACGGACAGCGGATCGTGAAGGACCGGCATCCGGTCGTCGTGCCCGTCCTGCCAGATGCGGATCAACCGGCGGAGGAACTGGACGTTCGGCAGGGTGGAGGAATCGAACCGCCTCATGTCTTCCGGCGAGAGGCGGCACTGCATGGTGACGTCGAGTCCGACGACGACTACCGGAAGGCCCGAACCAAAGACGATCGCGGCCGCCTCCGGGTCGCGCAAGGTGTTGTACTCGACTCCGATCCGGGTGAAGAACAGGCCGTTCATCAGCACCAGGCGCTCGATCTTGCTCTCGATGCGCGGCTCGGCTTTGAGCGCCAAGGCGACGTTGGTCAGCGGGCCATAGGCGACCACCGTGACTTTTTCGGAAGACGACAGAATCGTGTCAATCATCAGCCGGATGCCGTTGCGGCGTTTTGCGTCGGGCATTCGCATTTCGGGGTCCAGCGCTTCGGTCTGGCTGACCGGGCCGGTCCTCGGCTTGGTGAGCAGCGGTTGCTCGGCGCCCATGCCGACCGGGATGTCGGTACGGTTGTACAACTCGAGAATCCGCCAGCAGAGGTCGGCCCGCCGCTCCCGATGTTGGAGCACCGTAACGACCGCACGCACGTCCAGTTCCGGGGATTGGAGAGCGAGGGCGAGCGCTAGCGCATCGTCGATGTCATCGCCGATGTCGGTATCGAGTATGACTGGAATCGGATTGCCGGCGGAGACGACCGTCAGGCCCGCCAGTAGAAGAAGGCACAGCATGCGAATCAGAGCCATCGCGTTGCATGATAGTGCCTCGCCTGCGGTCTTTTCAACCTTTGCTTCGGCGCACTACCTCAGCGTGAGAACCGGACGGTCGGAGTCTCAATGTCTTCCGGCGCGTTCGGATCGCCTTCCGCCGGCCCGTGCCAGACGCTTCCGCCGAACGTCGTGATGTAGATCATCGACGGGTCGTAGGGGTCGGGGATCACGCGGTGGCCCCACTTGAAGTTGTAGCCCATGATCCGCCGCCATGTCTGACCGCGATCCGTCGACCGCCATGCTGACGATTCGAAACCGCAGGCATACAGGATGTCGGGGTTCCTCGGGTCGATGGTCATGTCGTAGACGTGCTGGTCTTTCGTGAAGACCGGGCGCCACGACGCTCCCCGGTCCGTGGAGAGGAAGATGCCGCCGTCCACAGCGCCG
>JAEHDI010001317.1 GCA_016880505.1 Bryobacterales bacterium
CGCGCCGGGCGAGGGTCAAGCTTCCCGCGAGAGGGAACTCCACGCGGAGTTCTGTGCGTTCCTGAACAGTGACCGGTCCGAAGAGGGCTTGACGCCCGAGGAGGCCATCGAGCAGCGTGCCAGGCGGTATCTGGAGATCCAAAGCAAGCTGGAGAGACTGTTTGCGTGGCGCGGCTGCTACGAAGCCGAAGAGATGGCCCGGGCCACTCTGGATCGAGCCGAGCAGAAGTGGGTGGAGAAAAGGCAGCTTGACGATCCGGAGCGGAAAGGTGTCCCGAATCCTGTTGGTTACGTTTGCAGCTTTGTCCGGTTCATGTTTCTGGAGTGGCTGAGAAAGCAGCCTCCACCGGAGCCGCCGCCCCACCCAGAAACGTCCCGGGACAACGAGATTCGTCTCGATTGCCTCGACGATTGCATGGAAGAGCTCCTCGAACCAGAGGAACGGAAGCTGATCCTCTCCTACTACGAAGGCGAGAAGGGGGCTAAGGTCAAACGCCGCAAGGAGATAGCCGGTGAACTCGACACCAGCGCCAACGCTGTCCGGATCGAGTGTTATCGGATTCGGCGGCGCCTGGAGGCGTGTGTGCGGGAATGTGTGGAGAAGAAAGGAAACGAATCCGCGGTCTCGCTCATTCAAGGGTAGAGAGCGCGATGGAGAGTGAGATCGTGAGAATGCGGAAGCGTGACAACTCGCCCGAAGGGGAACTCCGGCAGTACATGCTCGGCGAGGTGTCTGAGCAGGAGCAACAACGCTACGAGGAGCGTCTGCTCCGAGACGATCAGCTCTTCCGCGAGGTCGACGGCATGGCCGATCGCGTCCAGGACGAACTGGCGGAAGACTACGTCTCCGGGGATCTCACCAACGGCTGGCGGCGTGCGTTCGAGCAGCGCCTGCTTCCCTGCACCGGGATCCGGCAAAAGATGCAGCTCCACGAGGCACTGCGCGCGCTGGCCTTCCGCAAGAGGCGTCAGCGTTCCTGGATGGAGCGGTTCGGGCTTTGGTTCCATCCCCTTCTCCGGCCTGTTCCCGCCCTGGCAGGGGCTTTGTTGTTCGTCGTGGTGGCGGGTGGTAGTTGGTCGGTCTACCAGCTTGACCGGCTCCAAAGACAGGTTGACGAGGCTGCCTCACGGCAGGCGCTGCTGACTGCTAGCGAGGCGTCATTGCGGCGCCAATTGGATGAGCAACTGCAGCGGACCCTTGAGGCCATGAAAAGCCCGGGAACGATGGACATCGCGTCCATCATCCTGCGACCGGGACTGCAGAGAAGCGGCGGAGCGATCCCTCAGGTTGACGTGGCGTCAGGCCAGAGAGTCGTCGAATTGAGGCTGGATGTCGGCCTCGACGACTACCGGAGTTACCAGGTCGCTGTCTTCGGCTCGAGCGGCGAGAAGGTGTTGGAGCAGCACCAGCTCAAGGCGACCCGGGCGGGAGAGAGCGTCTACATTGTCTTCGAGTTGCCCACCAAGAATCTTCGCGGGGATGACTATCAGGCCACGCTCAGTGGAATGACCGCGAGCCGGCAGGTCGAAACGATCGACCGTTACTATTTCCGGCTGATCGCGCGGTAGGCGCCCACCCAGTCGTCCAACCCAACCAGGCTGTGAGGCTGTCCATGCATTGCCATTAAGGCGACGCGCACCGACCCTCAGCCAGCTCCTTTATCGAAATATAAGTTGGGGATCTCATCATTACCGAATGAAAGGGCCTTCCCGCAGGAAACGGAGGTGGGCGATGAGAATCCAGGCCAGAAAGGCAGCGTCAGTAACAGTTCTAGATCTGGACGGCCGGTTGACGGCAGGGCGCGGCGCTGCTTGCCTGACCGAGACGGTCGATACCCTCCTTGGGCAGGGCTTCGCGAAAATTATTCTCAACATGGAGCATGTTGATCTCGCCGACTGCGCGGGAATCGGGCAATTGGTCAACTGCTACTGCAAGACCCACAAGCAGGGTGGAGGTTTGAAACTAATCCATGTAGATCGGCGCCTCGGAGACCTCCTCCGGCTCTTTCGTTTGGAGTCTCTCTTGGAGGTATTCGAAACTCAACAGGCCGCCTTGGCGAGCTTGGTGGCTCGATATGTCCGGGTACCCGATCATCACGTCGGGCCATCCCGGCCTGGTGTCAATCGGCTTGCCGGTCTGATATCGATGACCCAGTCACAGACGGTCTCTGCCTTGGAAATGGCCGCGACACCTTTGGAGAGAGAAGATGTCTGAGATCGCCCTAGTCCCAAGACAGGCTCGTCACGACGGTCATCGAAGACGTCGACCGTCGAACACCGTCAATCCGGTCCCGGATTGGCGATGCGCCCTCGTCGGGACAAGCGTTGCGATGCGAAGAGTTCACGAGCTCATCTCTCGGGTGGCGCCGGCGGATTCCACGGTGTTGATCTGCGGAGAAAGCGGCACCGGCAAGGAACTGGCGGCTCGCTACATCCATCAGGCAAGCCACAGAGTAGACGCACCGTTCATTACGATCAACTGCGCCGCCCTCACGGAGACGCTCCTCGAGAGTGAGCTTTTCGGTCACGAGAGAGGCGCCTTCATGGGGGCCCAGGAGCAGAAGAAGGGCAAGTTCGAACTTGCCGACGGCGGGACGCTGTTTCTCGACGAGATCGGTGCGCTGGCACCAGGGCTCCAGGCGAAGCTGCTGCGGGTCCTGGAGGAACGACAGTTCGAGCGTGTTGGGGGTCTCCGCCCCATCCGAATCGATGTCCGCCTGATCGCCGCGACCAACACTGATCTCCAAGAAGCGGTGAGCCTGGGCGCTTTTCGGCCGGACCTTTACTATCGGCTGAAAGTGATCTCTCTTACCATGCCGCCACTCAGGGAACACCCGGAAGACATCGCGCTCCTGGTCAATCGGTTCGTACAAGAATTTGGCCGGTGGAACGGGCACCGGGTAACAAGCGTGTCTTCGGAGACCCTGTCACTGCTTATGAGCCACACCTGGCCAGGGAACGTCCGCGAGCTGAGGAACGCCATCGAGCATGCCTGTGTGACCGGGACTTCCGACGTCATCCTGCCCCATGACTTGCCGGAAGACATACTCCGCAGGCCGAGATTCATCACCACCCCCGAAAAGTGGCGGCAAATCGAAGCCTTGTATCACGCCACCCGGGAGTGCACCCCGGAGGATCGCCCGGCGCTGCTGGCCCAGGTGGAGCCGGAACTCCGGGCCGAAGTCGAGGCGCTGTTGGCCCAAAAGGACTCAGGCGAAATCATCGACCGACCGGCGGTGGAGCTTCTGGACGAATCCAGAGGGACGTTCCCGTTGACCACCGGCACGCGGTTAGAATCAGCCGATGCCGCAGCTTGGCACTGCGACATAATCGGCAAGACGATCTCTCACTACCGCATCCTGGAGAAACTCGGTGAAGGGGGCATGGGCGTCGTCTACAAGGCCAAGGACACCCGTCTTGAACGCACCGTCGCCCTTAAGGTCCCTGTCAAATCGGCCCTCGGGAGCAAGGACGAGAAAGTCCGGTTCCTCCGTGGGGTCAGGGCAGCCGCCGCATTGAACCACCCGAATATCTGTACCATCCACGATCTCGACGAGAAGGACGGACAGCCGTTCATCGTGATGGAATACGTCGCCGGGGAGCCTCTGCGGCAGAAGACCGAACGGAAGCCGCTGAAACTGGATGAATCGCTGCGCTTGGCGATCGAGATCGGGCGAGGATTGGAGGCAGCGCACAAAAAGGGAATCGTCCATCGCGACATCAAGAGCTCCAACATCATGATCATGCCGGACGGGCGACCGAAGATCATGGACTTCGGGCTGGCGCGGCTCATGGGCCTGATGGGTGTTACCAGGACCGGCACAGTGCCAGGGACCCCGGCCTACATGTCGCCGGAGCAGGCGCAAGGCAAGGCGGCAGATCGGAGGAGCGACCTGTGGTCGCTAGGGGTGGTGCTTTACGAAATGGTGACGGGCCAGTTGCCGTTCCGGCGCGACAGCGAGGCGGCGGTGGTGCACTCGATTCTGAACGACGATCCGGAGCCGGTGACGGCGCTGCGGGCCGGGCTGCCGCGGGAACTGGACCGGGTGATTGGCAACGCGCTTGCCAAACGCCCGGAAGAGCGGTACCAGCAGATTGGTGATCTCCTTGTCGATCTCCAAGCTGTCCGAGGTAGATTGCCGTCGGAAGAGCCGGAAGAGATCACCGAGACTCGCAGCCGCCAACCCGTGGAACCACACGCCCGCGCCGTCACGCTCTACAACGGCCACCCGCGCATGCCTTCCGCGTGTTCCTCTGCAGTCGAGGCGACGACCTGTGTGATGACCCGCTGTTCCCAGAGGTCGTTTGACCCGCGTAGTTGCCTTCGTTGGCCGGGGGTTGTCTCCGGTTTGAGTTATTGGACGTTACGGGATCAGCCCGTTTAATGTCAATATACGACCAAGCATCTCCCTGCTGGGATCTGAGGTAACACTTTCGTCAGACTGAGTGAGTCAAGCGGCCGGACGGTAGTCGAGAAGCAGGCCCATAATCTTCCTGGGCCTTCTCGCGTCGGATAGATCCCGCCTTGTCGCCCAGGATTTTAGCAAACACCGACGGTCACGGTGCCCATCCCGCAGGACCGCGATCAGTACATGCACCAGATGAGCGTGCCGGCCGGCGTTCGTTTGAGAGCGAGAGCGGCGACCGCGTCGTGAGATTCCATCATCCGGTCATTCGAGCGGGGCGGTCACGCAGTCACGACACCGGTGGGTCCTCGCCGAAGGAAGGTACCTGCTCGAGCGATGCGAATCGGCCGCGAATGATTTCGCGCACCGAAAAAGGCTCCTGGAAAGCCGGGACGAGGAGCCGCCGAGCCCGCCGCGAAACGAGAGCTTGTCCAGCCATGGGAGCCGCACGCCCCGGGAACCGGTCAGGACGTCCGACGGCGGCTGTGGAGAGGAAAGGTCTGGAAGCTGGGGGGAGGGAGCCGATCCGGGCCGAGCCTGTGGATTTCCTCCCCGAAGAACGTCGCGCAGAATCGTCCGTCCCGGTCGCATGAGCAAGAGGCGTCCCGCAGAATCCGGCCGATCCCGCACATATCCCACAGATATCCCGCAAAGGGACTCAAGTTAAGCCATTTGTTTTCTGTACCTCCGTTTGTTTGAGGGGGCGCTGAGGAGGCTTGGGGTGCAAGAGGTCCCGGGTTCAAATCCCGGCGGCCCGACCAGCCAAATCAACGGGCTCTACGCCAAAAACGGGGGCAAGCCCCCAATCCCAAACAAATCAACCACATAATACCGCGTCTTGTCTTGGGGCAGTGGTTTGTGCCCCATCCCTACAGCTTTTCCTGCGCCTTCCACTCCGCAAGTCTTTGGCGAGCCAAGCTGGACGAGGTTGAGCCTGGGTCCAGCTCAAGCAGGCGGCGATACTCAGCCGCCGCCGCCGCCCGGTCACCCGCTGCAACATGGATTTCCGCGAGCAAGGCGTGGACTTCCGGGTAGCGGCGGTCTTCGCCTGTTTCCAGAATGACGTCTATTGACTGCTTTGCACGGTTAGGGTTGTGTAGCGCCATGTTGGCCAGGACGCTGTAATAGTGGGCCTCCGTCAGCCGGGGATCGAGCCTGAGTGCGGAGTCGGCCAGACGGGCCGCTTCAGCAAAGTGCCTGGATTTCAACTCGATTGCTGCCAGCGACACGTACGGATTCGGAAATCTGGGATCCGCGGCGACGGCGCGCTCAAAAGCCCGGCGAGCGCCATCAATGTCATCACGTTCTAGCAGCGTCCCTCCCAGGAAATACCAGGCCGCAGCGAACTGCGGATAGAGGCTCAGGGCCCTCTCCAGCTCTTGTGATATTTTGACGAGGTTTGGCGTCTTTTTGCCGGCCTCGCGGCTGGCTCTCTCGTAAGCCTTGCGGGCCTCCTTGGGTGCAGCCAGCGTCGTGAAACTCACATAGAACTCATTCGCAGCGGCGGGAGATTGCGCGTGTGCAGCACCGGCCCCCAGAAAGAAGGCCAGAGTCACCGAACCCGCTCTTTTCATTGGTGTTCCTCCGAGTGAAACTGCCCCGAGCTTAGGGTTGGCGCAACCTGCCTACAAGCGACAACGTGCGACGCACGTGGATGTCGTCCTTTGTCATGGTTGCGGCCTACTTGATGGCCTGCCTGACCGGGGCTAAAATTGACAGAGCCAGACGAGGTGCCAGTGCCCTCCATAGAGCCGCCAAGAGACCGGCGACTGGATTCGTGGAAAGGGATCGCCGTCCATCTCGGCCGCGATGTGCGCACCGTGCAGCGGTGGGAGAAGGAAGAGGGCCTCCCCGTCCATCGGCACACGCACAAGAAGCTGGGAACGGTCTACGGGTTCCAGTCGGAGATTGACGGCTGGTGGGAGAGCCGCCGTGCCAGCCTTAAGTTTCCGCAACCACCCCCGAAACGGTCCTGGAGAACATGGTTGGTGGCAGGAGCCGCGGCTGCTATCGTTCTAGGCGCCGGCGTTGTGTTGGTACGCCGATTCATCACTCCTGAGCCGGCTCCTGTGCATTTCAATGCCGTCCCGTTCACTACCTACCCCGGTGATGAACTCGGAGCCACTTTCTCCCCCGATGGGAACCAGGTAGCGTTCACCTGGAACGGGCAAAACCAGGACAACTATGACATCTACCTCAAAGCGTTCGATTCGGAGACCCCATATCGGTTGACCACCGACCCTGAGGCGGAGATGTTCCCGGCTTGGTCGCCAGACGGGCGCAGAATCGCCTTTGTTCGCAGCGCGGCGCCTTGGAAACTGCCCGCTGCGATCTATGTGATACCCGCGACGGGCGGCCCCCAGACGCGGGTGGCTCAGCTCTCCGCCGTGACGTGCTTCTTTCGGAACGAGGGCCTGTCATGGTCTCCGGATGGGAAGTGGCTGGCGGTCGCCGACGGCGACTCGGCTGAGGCCCAGCTAAGGCTCCACCTGCTCGAGGTCGAGACCGGCGAGACGCGAAGGCTCACACTTCCCCCTGCTGGATGGTGCGGCGACGAGCTACCCGCGTTCTCTCCAGACGGCCGGGCGGTGGCATTCGCCCGTTCCAAGACCTTGAGCCAGGCTGATGTCTATCTGGTGTCGTTGGATGGTGGTATGCCCACGCGCCTCTCGTTCGCCAGCCGGTCGATTCGAGGACTAGTGTGGACACCAGATAGCAAGGCGATCGTGTTCTCATCGGACGGACTGTGGAAAGTCGCTGTCAACGGAGGGGCTCCCGAGCGCCTTCAGGGAATGAGCGACCCGGCAGATGCCCCGGCCCTCTCACCACCGGCCCGCCGGCTGATCTTCTCGAGGCCGGCGTCCGATGGAAACATCTGGCGCGTGGGCGTCCAGGGCTCGACCGTGGTGAGAGAGCCAATGCGGCTGATCTTCTCCACTCGAGATGACGCCAACCCGCAGTATTCGCCGGACGGCAAGCGAATAGCATTCGACTCGAACCGCTCGGGTAACTGGGAGCTCTGGGTGTGCGACAGCGATGGGTCGCATCCGATTCAAGTGGCTGCCGATGCGGGTTGGCCGAGCTGGTCGCCGGATGGCAAACAGATCGCGTTTGACTCCGATGTCAAGGGCAATTCGGAGATTTACGTAGTCAGCGCCGAGGGAGGAACGCCGAGGGCGGTCACGCACCTGGGCCAAAACGCCCGGCCGAGTTGGTCCGCCGACGGCTGGATCTACCTCATGTCCAATCGCTCCGGCGACTTCCAGATCTGGAAAGCCAGGCCCGACGGGGGTGAGCACGTTCAGGTGACCAGGAAAGGAGGGGCGACCCCGGCTATTGCGCCCGACGGGAAGTTCGTCTACTTCGTAAAGGGAATGAAGGCAGAGGGTATTTGGCGGATTCCGGCGGAGGGAGGCGAGGAGACCCTCTTCCTAGAGAACGCGGATGAAATCGATATGGGACATTGGGCTCCGGCGAAGGAAGGCTTCTATTTCGTGCTGCGCAAGGAACGGAGGAAGGCTCTCGCGTTCCTCGACTTCAAGACCGGTGGCATCACAGAAGTGATGCAGATCGAGAAGCCATGGGACCACTCCGCCCTCTCCGTCTCTCCGGACGGGCGCTGGATTCTGTACCCTCAATTCGACGAAATCGGGCACGACCTGATGCTGGTGGAAAACTTCCGATGAAGGGTGCGCCTCTGGGCGGCAACGGAGTGCTAGTCTAAAAGGCTGGACTCTGCTCCATTCGATTTGCGAAGTCGCCAAAAGCTGTGAGCAAAGAAACGATTCAGGCGTACGACCTGCCGACGCGGGTGTTGTCCTATGACGCCGACATGGCGCTGATGCACCCCAACCGCTCACGGATGGTTGAGATCGCCCTGGAGGTCGTGCCTTTTGACGCGAAGGCCGCGTTC
>JAEHDI010001318.1 GCA_016880505.1 Bryobacterales bacterium
ATGCCCAGTCTTTTCGACTACCTGAGTCGCACCCCGTTCTAAGCTGATAACCACTATGCCCCGTATGACTTACGGCTATGACGCGCGATGACCGCAAACCGACCGAGCGGTCGTTCGGGACTCATATTTTGTTCCGAATTGGGCCTTCCACAAGGTTTCCACAGCGTCTGGAAGCAAAGAAGCGAGCGGACAAGGTGCGTAAGGGCGTTATTCTTCCGGCCCGTTGCCATCCCCTAACATGGACTCAAAGCGGGTGGAGTTCTTCAGGAATGCCAGCTTGACCCTGCCGGTCGGGCCATTGCGCTGTTTGGCGATGATAAGTTCCGCGCGTCCATCGAGTTCGGGCTCGTCCGGCTTGTAGACTTCTTCGCGGAAAATGAAGGCCACAACGTCGGCGTCCTGTTCGATCGATCCCGACTCGCGCAGGTCGGCGAGCTGTGGACGGTGGTCGCCGCCACGACTCTCCGGAGCACGGCTCAACTGGGAGAGCGCAATCACCGGCACTTTCAATTCCTTGGCCAGCCCCTTCAGCCCGCGTGAGATGGCGGAAACTTCCTGCGTCCGGTTTTCGAAACGCTTGCTCCCGCCCGACATGAGTTGCAGATAGTCGACGATGATCAGATCCAGCGAGCCCTGGGATTGATGCAGCCGCCTCGCCTTGGCGCGCATTTCGCTCAGCGAAATGCCGGGCGTGTCGTCAATAAAAATAGGCGCGTGCGCCAGTTGCTCCATGGCGCGGACAACTTTGTCCATATCGTCACGCCACAGCGAGCCGGTACGCATTTTGTGCGAGTCAACTTTCGCCTTCGAACAGAGCAGACGCAACAGCAAAGCCTCCCGCGACATTTCAAGCGAGAAGACTCCAACCGTCTTTTGATCCTCAATGGCCGCATTCTCCGCAATGTTCAGAGCAAACGCGGTTTTCCCCATGGAGGGTCGAGCAGCAATGATGATCAGATCCGAGCGCTGAAAGCCGCTGGTCATCTCGTCCAGATCGGCGTAGTGCGTGGCTAGGCCGGTGATGCGCTGGCCGCGCTGCAGTAGGGCATCCACCGAGCCAAAGGATTCCTTGACGATCTCCTGCACGCCCATGAAGCCGCGCCCGATGCGCTTTTCGGACAGCCCGAAGATGGCGGCTTCCGCGTCGTTGAGAATGTCTTCCGCAGAGTCACTCTGGTCGGCGGCACGCGCGATGGCGGCGCTCGAAGCGTGAATCAATCCGCGCAGCAGCGCCTTGTCGCGGACAATCTTGATGTAGTGCTCAATGCTCGGCCGGTCGGGGACGCCATCCACCAACCCGGAGATGTATCCCACATCCCCGATTGCTTCCAGTTCCTTGCGCCGGTCGAGTTCCTCGATCAGCGTGATCATATCGATCGGGCGCGAAGACTCGGCCAGGTCCACCATGCGGGTATACACACGCCGGTGTGAGTCGAGCGAGAAGTCTTCCGGGCGCAGATGTTCCGCAGCCTCGTTATATTTCAGATTGTCGAGCAGGATCGCGCCCAGAATTGAGCGCTCGGCCTCAACATTGGCCGGCAGACTGTGCGCGAGACTGTAGTCGGTGGTCGCCAAGATTCTTATCGCCTGACTTTTCGAAGCTTGCGCATAGTACCGGGAAGATGAGTTGTGGATGAAAAGTATTTGCGAGGAAAACAAAGAAAGTTTAGGAAATCTTGTGGCCGCAACTTTGCTGAAAGCATTTTGTCCGGTTGAAGCGCCTAACCGCACTCTAATTATAGGCGAACAAATAGCGAACTAGCAATACCGCCAACCAAAGACCAACCACGAACGACCAAAGGCCAAAGACCAACGACCAACGACCAAAAATAAATGCGGCCCAGGCCAGCCACCTGGGCCGCACGGCTCGTGGATGTCCCGCCCGCCTTGTCACCGCACATAGGCGGCTAGGTGTACGCCTGCGAAACCGCGCTCCGGATGGAGCACCCGTCTCTTGGCGCACTCTCCGGACCACCCATTTGTGGACATCCATCCGCAAATCATGATCCGGGTGACTGCGTAAGCTGGCGGCTCAGTCCTTCTCGGGGAGGAGGACATGTTGAGGAGGCCGCAACGCCCGAGTTTTTTCAAGCACGTCGAAACGCGCCTGTGAAACCCTCCCGGCAAGTTCACCCTCGAGAACCGCCAGGAACCGCCAACCCTGCCGCAATCTCCGGCAAGCATTTATGACATCTCACGCATGCACTGGCAGCACTCTGCTTGAGAGGCGAACCCTCCGCAATAGAAAACTAAGGCTGTGCTGTGCAGAAACTGTGCAGGACGATGTTTCCCTGTGGAAAGCGCCGGAAAAAGGGGCCGGATGTTGCGGATTGCGCTCTCACCGGTACGCCCAGAGATGAACCCTTAACGGCGCGCTTTGTTCAGTCCCGGAATCACAGGTCCTCCAAGAAACTTGCCCACAAAGAACAAGGCGCGGTTTCCCGCTTTCATAGTCCCTCCGAATCCTGGTCTCGAGGTTACAGAGGTAATTAGCTTGCCCCGACAATTTCGCTCTACCATGCCTGTATCGGATCGGATCGCGCTGCTTGTTTACCCGGTGGCGCAAGAAGGGGGCAGCGATGGCCTCTGCAGCTATGGCATATGGGGAACGCCGCTTCGGCGCGGCGTACACGCACCGGGTTCTCGCGGCCTTAGTAGTCCTGGGAGTACTGGCAGGGCTCTGGACGACAGCTCTCGATGACTCGAATACCTCGTCACATCCAGTCCTGACGTGGATTTCCATCGGGCTGTTGGCGGGGTTGGTGGCACTGTGGATGGCTCTCGGCAAGTCTGCGCTGACCGTCAGCGAGGCCGGGGTGCGCCGTGAGTCGGCGTTGAACCAGCAGGAATTGGCTTGGGGTGAGATTACGGAGACGCGCTATCGCGTAATTCCGGTCAACGTTTACGCCCACTTCGGACTGATCGGAGCTTTGCTGGCTATGTCGGCCAAGTCCGGCAAGTCGAGCCGGGCGCAACTCAGCCTCGAGCTGATCAGCAGGGAGGGAAAGAAGCTGAAGGTGACTTCAGGATTCCGCCACGCCGACGAGGCTATTGGGATCATTCTCGAACGCCTTCTTCCTCCTAAGGTACAGAGCGTAAAAGCCAGGCTGCAGCGCGGCGAGACGGTGCGCTTTGGCGGAGTGGGACTCTCCGCCATCGCCGTGACCTGGAAGGCCACTTCCATCCCGGTAACCGAGATCACCAGGGCCGAGCTGGCGGGCAGCAATCTGCAAATCAAGCGCCAGGGAAAGTGGATGAGCGCGGTCAGCGTCCGGTCGGACAAAGTGCCTGACGTGCTCGTATTTCTTGAGGTCCTGGAATCACTCGCGCCTCAGGTTAAAGCCACCGGGGTTGATCCCCTGGCACGAGTGCGGATGTAAAGGCAGCACTCTCGCATCCCGTGGCTGCATAAAGAAAGGGCGCGATGGCTCGCGCCCTTCAAAATGATGTTTTTCTCCCTGCCTCTGTGTCTCCGTGGTGAAAGGGTTCTAGTCCCTTACCCCATCTAGAAACGCTCTCAGCTTCCTTGACCTTGACGGATGCCGCAGTTTTCTCAGCGCCTTAGCCTCGATCTGGCGGATGCGCTCGCGAGTTACCGCAAACGACTGGCCTACTTCCTCCAGCGTGTGCTCGCTGCCATCTTCCAGCCCGAAGCGCATCTTGATCACTTTCTCTTCGCGCGGAGTCAGAGTACGCAGCACCTGGCCGGTCTGGTCTTTCAGGTTGACGTTGATGACTGCCTCAGCCGGCGAGACCACTGCGCGATCCTCAATGAAGTC
>JAEHDI010001319.1 GCA_016880505.1 Bryobacterales bacterium
CGGTTTTTCAAGTCGGTGATATATGCGCTCAGGCAATAGAAGCGCGCCGTTGGTTCGCGGTCGTCGACCACCGAAGAACGGCCGTCGGGCTCGGACCACGGAACCAGCGCGCGAGCCTGGATGTCGTGGCGGGCAGGATCGTCATGCAGCCGGATGGTCCGCCCGGTGTCGGGATCAAAACGGAAGATGCCGTATGTACCAGAACCGTTCGCCGGGCGGCGGGACACAAGAATCTCACCGTCCGGCAGAGGAGACGGCGAGTGAAAGAGGCCCTCCACCGGACGGGTGAGTACGCGGTGGGAGTGGAGGTTTCGCCGCAGGCTGACCGAGGCAAGCCAACCCGAGCCGTCGGGGGAGGGTTTATCGGATTCTACGAAAACGACCAGCCGTTTCGACGTGACGCACGGCATCCGCTTGATGGGAGCGCCTTCATCCCCCGAGAAAATCGCGAAGTCCGTGCCGTCGAGGTTAATGCCAAACAAGGCCTCGCGGTCGATGGCGTCCGGTTCCAGCCGATCCCGCTGGCTGGAGGCAAAGACGATCCGGCCGTCGGGAAGCATGTGCGGGTCCCGGTCACCGAGCGGACTGTACGTCAGGCGGCGGGTGGCGGAGCCGTCCAGTTTGCAGGAGTACAAGGCCGGCACGCCGCTCCGGTAGCCGACATAGGCGATCTGGTGCCAAGGACTGTCGGCGGTGATGATGTAGATCTGCGACTGGTAGAAGGGACTCCGGCAGTCCCCCGGCTCACGGGTGACCTGGCGTATGCCGGTCCCGTCCGCCAGCATCTCGAAGACCTGCCAGTGGTCCGAAGCCTGCTTTTTCCCGGCGAAGAGGATGCGTTTCCCGTCGAAGGAGACCTCGGCGTCGGCTGCGCTATGAAAGCCAATGCTGAGAACGCGGAGCGAGCCGTCCGGACGGAGAAGGACGAGGCGGGAAGATTCTCCTGACCGGGCCGACGAGCCGGCGGAAAGCTGGGTGAAGACGATGGCTGGACGTGACGCAGCGCCGGGACGCGCCCGTGGAAGCTGGCCGGCCGTCGAGGGAACGGCCAGGCACGCGCCCCATACCAGCGCCAGAACAGTTGAGCTGAGTCTGGTGATTCTGTTCATCTCACTCCCACTGCGTCCCCAACCCGTGCCGGGACCGCAAGCGAGATCGGCAGACAATCGGACCCGGCACTCCGTTCCGCGCTGTCCTTGGGCCGATTATACCGTGAGCCGGGCGGGAGCAAGTCGACCAGCCGCGTCTGATAAAATGTTGAATCGACCTGTTGTACCAACCTAAACAAAGCAGGGAGTCTTTTCTTAGATGATTCAAGCCACCCAATTGCGTCCGGGCATGGTGATCAAGTTCAACAATGAGCTGTTTTCGATCTTCAGCGTCTTCCATCGCACGCCCGGAAACTTGCGTGGATTCGTGCAGGCGAAGATGCGAAGTCTGCGAAGCGGGTCAATGACCGAGCACCGCTTCTCTTCGGAAGACCGCGTCGAACGCGCCATGCTCGAAGAACACGAGATGGAGTACTTGTACGACGACGGCGAGTTCTACTACTTCATGAACACCGAGAACTACGAGCAGATGCACCTGACGAAGGACATTCTCGGGGACGCCGTCCAGTATCTGATTCCGCAGTTGAAGGTCAACATCGAGTTCTATGAAGGCAAGCCGATGAGCGTCGAACTGCCGGCGACGGTGGATATGACGGTCGTCGAGACCGAACCTGGGCTGAAAGGCGCTACAGTCTCCAACGTGACCAAGCCGGCAAAGGTCGAGACAGGGCTTGTCGTGCAGGTGCCGCCGTTCATCAACCAGGGCGAGAAAATCCGTGTGAACACTGCGGAAGGAACATACCAGGAACGGGCTTGAGGGTCAGGAAGTGGCCCGGCGAAGGGCGGCGGCCAGCTCCGCTTCTTCTTCGGGGAACACAGTACGAAGGTCCAGAATCAGCCGGTCCTTCTCGATCCGAGCGACGACCGGCGGGTCACCGGCTCGCAGCCGTTTCTCCAAGTCAACGACATCGCGCGCCGCGACGGCGATCAGCCAAGTCGGGATCGACAGGTCGGGCGTGGAACCTCCGCCGATCACCGATTCACCGGGCGCCACCTCCGCCGGCACACCGTCCAGCAAACGAACGAGCCTTTCCGCCCGCGCACGAATACTCTCCGCCGGTTCCGCGATCATGCGAAGCGCGGGGATTTCGTTTGCGCGGCCAAGCAGGAGATGGCGCAGCGTTGTTTCGAGAGCCTGATAAATCAGCTTGTCCAGGCGCAACGCGCGGAACATCGGGCTGCGGCGCAACCGCCCCACGATCTCCGGCTTCCCACAGAGGATGCCTGCCTGCGGACCGCCCAGGAGTTTGTCTCCGCTGAAAGAGACGAGGTCCACCCCCTCACGCAGGCTGTCCGTAACGAGGGGCTCGTCGACACCATGAGCGCGCAGATCCACCATGCAACCGCTGCCGAGGTCTTCGTAAACCGCGATCCCGCGCTCGCGCCCCAGCGCGGCCAGTTCCGCCAAACCGGGCCTGGCGGTGAAGCCGCGGATCTGGAAATTGCTGTGGTGCACCCGGAGCAGAAGGCGGGTGCGGTCGGTGATCGCGGCGCGATAGTCGCCGATATGAGTGCGGTTGGTGGTGCCGACCTCGCGAAGGATGGCGCCGGAGCGGGCCATGATGTCCGGGATGCGAAAGCCATCGCCGATTTCGATCAGCTCACCGCGAGAAACGATGACCTCGTAACCGGCGGCCAGTTCATTGAGGGCCAGGTAGACGGCGGCGGCATTATTGTTCACAGCGACGGCCGGCCAGCCGAGAAGCCGCTCCAGCAGGCCGGCGGCGTGGACATCGCGATTCCCGCGTTTGCCGGCGGCGAGATCGTACTCAAGGTTTGAGTAGCCGCCGAGGAGCGTCAGAGTGGGAAGAGGCGCACGGCCGAGGTTCGTGTGAAGCACGACGCCCGTGGCGTTGATCACGCGCCGGAGCGACGGGCGCGCCAGTTCCGCCAGAGCGGACGCCACCCTTGCGTCCACCGAAGCCGGGTCGACGGAACGGCCCGTGCGGATTTCCGCTCGCATGGCATTGAGCACGCGCCGGACCTCCTCGACCACCAGACCCCGTGGATACTCTGCGAGAAGGTCCGCAAGCCGGCCGAGCACTTCATCGACCGACGGGAGATCGCGGAGATTGGGCGTCTGACACATCCGGTAATCAGTCACTTCAGCATCGGGAAGAGTCGCCGGATTTCGGCATCGTCGGGCCGGCGGCCGTATTCGCAGATCTCGAAGGCCTCGGCGTACCGGACGGCCTTTGCCTTTTCCTCGCCGTACCACTTCTCAAGCGTCTCCCGGATGGCCGGGCTCACGTCCCGATTGCGCTCGCGCTCGAGCCATTTTCGGCGGTCCGCGGGATCCTTCGGCACCTTGTCGAGATTACCCGATAGCCACGGCAGCCACTCGTAGTACTGGGAGACGTGCGCATCCATGGCATCGATCTTCTTCTCGATCACATCGGAGATGTCGACGGCGATATCCGGACGGAACGCATTGGGCCTCTGGAAGTTGTCCTGGAAGTACAAGAAGACTGGGTTCTTCCGGAGCGCCGGGGTATCGGGACAGATATTGGGCACCGTCACCATAAAAGCGGCGTCCCCGAGGAGCACTCCGGTGTAGCGGTGATCGGGGTGGTAGTCGTTGGGCCGCGGGCCGAGGACGACATCGGCGTTCCACTGGCGGATTAGCCGGATGATCTGCTGCCGGACTTCCAGACTCGGAACCAGCTCGCCGTCGTGGTTGTCTAGCGTGACGTACTCGGCGATGCCGAAACGGCGTCCGGCTTCCTGGGCTTCGGCGCGCCGCCTCCGGGCGAGCGCTCCGCCACCCTCACTCTGGTGCCCGGCGTCACCGTTGGTGACGGAGACGAACTTCACCATGTGCCCCATGGCAGCGAGTTTGATTGCCGTTCCACCCATCCGGCCGTCGCAGTCATCCGGATGCGCGCCAAACGCGATTATCCGGAGTTTGCCCTCCTGCGCCACCAATAAGCCGGCGGCCAGCAACGATAAAAAGATCGCTTTTCGCATGTGTCAGCTCCCGAATTCTCCCTTCGCTGGAGTTCTCCCTGCGGGAATTATATGTC
>JAEHDI010001320.1 GCA_016880505.1 Bryobacterales bacterium
AACGTCAGAGAGATAGTCGTGGTTTTGTTGAGTGTTACTTCAACATCCTTTGCCACCACGGTGGCGAATCCCTGCATCTCCGCCTTGACCTCATAGACGCCAAGAGGACGAAAGGGCATTTGGAAATAGCCGACTTCGTTCGACTGCGTCGCTCGTTCGAGACCGGTCTGAAGGTCTTTGGCGGACACCCGGACATCGGGCACGACGGCGCCAGCCTGATCCGTGATCCGGCCGTCAAGGGTGCCTGTTACGGTCTGGGCGACTCCAGGAACCGATCCGCAAAGGCAGATCGTGGCAAACAACGCGCCATACGCGACAGATCGCATTTGTCTTTCCCCCCATCGAGTGTCCGAGCCCGGTTGGACGGAGCTCAACGCGCGCTTGTGCCGCGCTTTTCAATTGTGAGATTGAACCCCAGAAAGACCAGTCAGAGTCCCGTTGCCCAAACTCCGGACTAACGGAAGTTTACCTCAAAGCGTAACCTATGAGAAGCTGGTGGCGGTGTAAAATCGGCTCAGTGATCGGGCTTGGCCCAGCCCTCGTTGACACGTTCTGCCGGTTGGTGACACCATTTCAACAACTGGAAAGAGCTGCCGGAGGGAGGCGGTTCCAGCATAGGAGGAGGGAAACTCTTGACGCCAGCGCCACTCACGAGAAAGTTCAACCTGGACACTTCGACTCTGGTTCCGGGCAGCGCGGCATCCATCGAGATCAGCGGGACGACCGCTGCCGATGTCCTTCAGGCAGTGCTGGCCAACTCGCCGTTTCCGGACCGCCGGATCGATCTCGGCGGCGTGGCCTTCGAGGCGGAGGCAGGAAGAGACATCCGGTTCAACGCCGCGAAAGGGGCCGTGGCATTTCGGGCCTCGGGCGGTGCGCACGCTCGGCTCGCGGTCCTGAACACCGGCGAGGAGGTCCGCGGCGCGCTCCCGCTCGCGGACGCCGGCGAGATCGGCCTCGCGTTCACCGACCAGCAGGACATGCGATACCTGCTGTTTGTGGCCGGCTACGAGGTGGAAGGCAACGTGCACGGCTCGCACCCGATTGGGATGCTCGGTTCGGTCACGTTCGGCGTTGAGGCCAGGCGTGAGCAGTTGTACGCCGTGATCCACCGGTTTCCACGCGATCTCGGGGCGAACACGGCGATGCGGGCCATGGTGGCCAGTTTTCGTCCGCCCCGTCACGTCAACTCGGAAAGCGATCTTCAGCCCGGAACCATGCTGATGGCCGAAGTCGAGGGGTCGGTCGCCGTGAACGTTGCAGCGAAACTCGGCTACGACTTCAGTTTCGTTCGCGAGGCTTCGGCACTGGGCCTCACGGGGGACGTCGGATTGAAGCTCGATGCCGGGCTCCAAGCGACGATCGGGCTCGAGGCCAGCGGCCGCTACCTTGTGACGCTCGACCGCGAGTCGGTCGACGCAAAGTCCGCCGAAGTGCGCCTCCGGCTGTTCAAGCTCTCAAAGAAAGGTTGGAACTTCGGGCTCAATCTGTCGGCATCCGTCCAAGGAGTGGCGGACGGTCTGCCCGAGAACGTCGACGGTCTCGTAAAGGCGGTTTTCGGCATTCACGGCCAGCAGGTTGTGAAGGATCTGTTGCTGATCGAGAAATGGACGGACCCCAACCGGAACCTGTCCGACACCGTCGCGGGTCTTGCCCGGGACACCGGGTTCGACCTGCTCAAGACAACGACAGGTGTCGATCCACAGCAAAACTTCAACCAGGCCCGGACAGTCTTGTTGAAGGCGCTGAAGCAGTGGGACTCGTTGCCCGCTCGGGTATCCGGAACACTCTGGGCGTTGCTCGAGAGCGGTGGCTTGCAGGGCCAGACGAGAAAGACGCTCGTCGCCTCTCTGAGCCTGCTGGCGGGAACGAGGGAGGACGCGCGGCAGCTGGAACTGCGGCGCCTTCTCCAGTCGGTGGGCATCGAAGACACTCCCTCCGGACGTCTCCTTGCAGCCGTCGCCGACCGCGGCCTGCTCGACCTCCTCGGACGCAGCGAGGAGGTACGGAGCGTCGCAAGCAACATACTCCAGGTCCTTGACGGCGGCGTGATCGAGAAGCTCCAGCAGTTCGTCGAGGAAAGGCTGAGTATCGACCAGGTCCGAAACGTGATCACTCGGGCCGACTTTAACGCCGTCGAAGGCTGGCTGGTGAACCGGCTCTCCACGTTTCTCGACCGGAAGCTTCGGTTCGAGGACCTCGACGAGCTCAAGAACGCGATCAACGTGGTGGTCCGGAAGCGGCAGGAGATCTACGAGCAGGCGAGAAACGCTCTCGCGCGCCGCTACGACTTCTCGTTCGCGCGCGCGTACCAGAAAGCCACCGGGCGCACTGCGCTGCTGGATGCCACGTTCGATCTGAAGAAGCCGAAGGCGGCGGAGTTGATGAAGGCGGTGTTGCAGGAGAGCCGCCTGGACGCCCTGCTGGTCAATCAGGTGGACGGCGTCACGCTCCATGACGGGGTGCTGACGCATGAGATCACGCGCCGCGGCTCGGTCGAGGTCAACATGCCCTACTACAACTTCCGCTCTGACAAGCTCAACCAGAGCCTCGCGAGCGTGCGGGCGGTGGAAGACCGTGGGCGGGTTCTGTTCTACGAATTGGACACGAAGGATGACGTGTCGATTCGGAACCGGATGAGAAGCCAACTCGCTCTGGCTGCGGCGGTTCCGGTCCAGACTGGCGGCGCGCTGCGGGTCTACGGCGAGGTGACCGCGCAATGGGCGTACCAATACCGGATGGCGCGGGAGAACATGCGGCGCGTCGAGCTGGAGCGGCAACTGGGACCGTTCGTCGACAGGTATTTCCCCGAGCAATTCGCGCAGGGAGGGCCGTCCTCATTTTCGACCTGGCTGACGGACCTCGATCGTTGTGTGGAGGACGTACTCGGACGGCCGACGGACGACTTCGGCGATGTACTGCTCGCGCTGGAGGTCACGGTACCGGCGAAAGCGATCCGGTCGTGGCTCGCGCCGAGAAACGCGGAGGACGTGCGCGCCGCATCGATGGCGGTCTCGCGGGCCCTTCAGGCCGGGCTGAAGGAGCTCGTCCCCTTCCACTACTTCCAGGATGTGGACCGGCTACGGCAAAACATGCCGGCGGCGGCGTTGCTGGTCTACGCGGCCATCCCGCCATCGACCAATATCCGGGTCTCGGGCAGTGCAACGCGGCTTAACGCGGATCTCATCGACAAGAAGGAGAAGAAAGTTCACTGGGACTGGAGGGACCCGGACAAGCGGCGGCGGATGGTGTTTCATGAGCGGACGCTGCAACGGCTGGCGGTTCTGATCGCCGGCGCGCGAGAGCGGCTTCTGGCAGCGGGACAGGCTTCGGAGGCGGCATTCTTCGCGCAGGATGAGCTCGGCGACTTCATCGCGTCATCGGCATGGGAGGAGCTCGACGGGCACCTGGGGGCGCTGCTGCGTCTGGAAGACATCATCGCGAACGGCGCTGCGGCTTCCCTCAAGGAGATCCAGGGCTTCCGCGAGCAGCAGGCAACGGTGCCGTCGA
>JAEHDI010001321.1 GCA_016880505.1 Bryobacterales bacterium
GCCGTCGCCTCCGCCTGCAGGAGGTCCATCTTGCCGTTGAGTACGGCGCGCCGCGTGAACTCTCCCGGCGCCGCGGCGCGCGCTCCGGCGGCCACCAGGGCAGCCAGCGCGGCGGCCGGCACCACGAGGCCCCCGTGGGTGGAGATCTCCACCAGGTCATCGCCGGTGTAGGAACGCGGAGTCCGGAAGCACACCGCGAGACAGTCGTCCACCGGTTCGCGGAAATCGGGATGCAGCAGGCGCGCGCGGAACACCGTGCGGGGCGGGTCGGCATGGAAGGGCACGAGGCAGCGGGCGGCGATCTCGAAGGCGTCGCGGCCCGATAGACGGATGAGAGCGAGGGCCGAGCGCCCGGGCGGCGTAGCGAGTGCAACGATGCTGTCGCTGAGCAGTCTAGGTCTTCACCGGTGCCGGCGCGCGGCTCCCGACCGGTGCTTCACGCAAGCGGCGCTTGGCGATGCGGTATTGCTGCGGAATGCTGAACAGGTTTTGGGCCGCATAGTACAGGTTCAGTCCCGACGCGAAGTTCAGGAACAGCACGGTCATGAAAATCGGCATGAAGTACAGCATCATCTTGGTCTGGGGATTCGGCGGCACGCCGATCTGTCCGACCTTGGACAGCACGAACATCGACAATCCCATCAGAATCGGAATGATGTAAAACGGGTCGGGCCGCGAAAGATCGGCGAGCCACAGGAACGGCACGCCGCGGAACTCGATCGTATTCCCAAAGACAAAGAACAGGGCGAACAGCACCGGCATCGGCAGCAGCATCGGGAGACAGCCGCCGAACGGATTGACCTTGTGCTCCTTGTAGATGCGCAGCATTTCGCTCTGGAGCCGCTGCGGATCGTTCTTGTACTTGTCTTGGATCTCCTTGATGAGCGGCGCCACCGCCTGCATCCGGATCCCCGACTCCATCGCCTTCTGGTTGAGCGGCCAGAGCGCAATCCGCACCATGATGCCGAACAGGATGAGCACCCAGCCGTACGCCAGGCTCAGCTTCTCGTGCATCCACAGCAGGATGTTCAGGACGAAGCCCGAGACGGGCTGAATGATGGGCCGGAAGATCCCGCCGTACGGATTGGCGTCGTCCAGCCCGTGGCCCAGATGGCTCAACAGCCGGTACACGAGCGGCCCGGTGTAGACCTGATAGTGGAAGCTGCCCGCCGGCGCGACCGGCATCGTGATCGTCAGCTGCGCGCGCGAGGCTGCCTTTCCGGTGCGCAGGCCGCCGACCGCGATCGCGCCGCCGAACCTGGGCTGCCCTTCATCGAACGCGAGCACCGCCGAAAAGAAGTACTTCGATTTCACTCCGACCCACTCGAACGGCCCGTCAAACAGCATCCGCTCGCCGGGATCGAGCTTCGAAAAATCGGTGCGCTCGCTTTTCGAGGCCTTCGTCACGATGGAGAAGTGGCGGAAATCGTCGAGCGTGTCTTTCTCCACCGAGCGCAGGCCGTCGGCGAGATCGATCAACAGCACGGCGCCGCTCGAGCCCAGCCCGGTGACCGAGCCCTGCACGTCGAAGCGGTACGCGTCCGGCACGAAGCGGTATTCCAGCGTCACGCGCGAGCCGCCCCGCTCCGTCTCGAAGCGCAGGGTCTGGGGTCCCGGGCCTTCCGCGACCGGCTGAAAACTCCAGTCCGCCAGCGAGACCGTGTCGCCAGTCGGGAGCGCGAGCCGGTGACGCAGGAACGCGGCTCCGGGAGGCACGAGCTCGACCGGCTCAGCGGAGTCGCCCGCAGCAAACGACTGGTATTTCAATAGTTCAGCGGACACCAGGCGCCCACCCTGCGTGCTGAAGCCGAGCTTGTAGAGCGGGGAGGTGACCCAGATGGTGCGGCCGGTATCGTCGGACCGCTCAACCGGCGGACGGGCGGACGGGCGGACGGCCGGAGTAATCGCAGTGTCGCGCGAGACGGCTTGCGAGGACGCGGTGTCACCGGCCGTCGGGCCGCCCGGCCGCCTGGCCGTCGGTTTAGGCGGCCAGATGAGCATCATGCCCGCAAATACCAACCCGGCCATGGCGAAATCGAGCAGCGCCGCGCCAATGTTGGCCAGCGGCAAAATCTCACGCGGAAAATAGATCTTGCCCA
>JAEHDI010000174.1 GCA_016880505.1 Bryobacterales bacterium
AGACGGAAATAGCCGCTCCGCCCGAAGCCTGCCCCCGGCACGCCGAGCACGCCCTCTTTCTGGAGCAGGCGGACGAACGCGATATCGTCGGGGATCGGGGTCTTCGGAAAAACGTAAAAGGTGCCTTCGGGGCGAAGGAGCTCATATCCGATCCGTTCCAGGGCGCCGCAGATCAGGTCGCGTTTCTCCTGGTAGGTCCGGATGTCCACCGGAGTGCCGATGGTTTCCGCGATCACGCGCTGCCAGATCGCCGGCGCGTTGATGAATCCGAGAATGCGGTTTGTGAACGTGCAGGCGTTGCGCAGCCCGGCCGCTTCCGGAAGGCGCGGCGAGATTGCCAGGTAGCCGATCCGTTCGCCCGGGATGGCGAACGTCTTCGACCACGAATTGGCCACCACCGTCCGGGTGATGATCGAACAGACTTCGGGTTGCTTCCGGCCGTCGAACAGGATCGGTTTGTACGGCTCGTCGCTGATCACCGTTACCGGATGGTCGAGACTCGAGATCAGCGCGTTGAGTTGCGCCAGCACGTCCGCCGGGTACATTCTTCCGGTCGGATTGTTCGGCGAATTCAGGATGATCGCCTTCGTGCGGGGCGTGATCGCGGCCGCGATGCGGTCCACGTCGGGAAGAAAGTCGTCGCCCGTGTCCACTGCCACCATCCGTCCGGCGTGGTTCTGAACGTAGAACGGGTATTCGGAGAAGCACGGCATCAGGACGATCACTTCATCGCCCGGATCGAGCAGCGACTTGAGCACCACGTTGCAGGCGCCCGAAGAGCCGACCGTCATCAGCACGTCGTCGGCCGTAAAGGGTACTCCCGTCGTTTGGGCCAGGTGGCGTGCCACAATCTCGCGCACCGCCGGGAAACCGGCGTTCGGCATGTAACCGTGCTGCCCGGAACCGTTTTCCGCGGCGATGCGGCACAGCGCTGCGAGAACCTCCGGTGGCGGCTCCACATCCGGATTCCCGAGTGTAAAGTCGTAGACGTTTTCGGGACCGCGCTCGATCTTCAAACGCGCGCCCTCCTCGAACATGCGCCTGATCCACGAGGCGCGTTCGAGTTGTTCGGCGATCGTGCGGGAGAGGCTCATGCCGAGATGCCGCCGTAAACTTCCACGCTGTCCACCACGTTGATGCCCGCCGCCTGCAGCCGCCCGATCGCCTCGTCCGGCTTGTCGAAGCGGAAGATCAGCACCGCCCTCCCGGCGCGCCCGAAGGTGAACGCGTACATGTATTCGATGTTGATCGGGCTGTTCTCGAACACGCCGAGGACCTCTTCCAGCCCGCCCGGGCGGTCCGCCACTTCCACCGCCAGCACCTCGGTGACTTTGGCGACGAAACCCGCGTCCTTGAGCGCCGCGTGCGCTTTCTGCCAGTCGGAGACAATCAGGCGAAGAATGCCGAACTGCTGCGTGTCGGCGACCGAGAGCGTCCGGACGTTGATTCCCTCGCGCGCCAGAAGCCGGCACGGCTCGATCAGCGCGCCCGGCTTGTTCTCCAGAAACAACGACAACTGATGGATCTTCATGGTGTCCTCGTCAGTCCGCCATGTTCCGGCGGTCAATGACCCGCTTTGCCTTGCCCTCGCTCCGCTGGATGCTGTGCGGTTCCACCAGCCGGACCGTCACCCGCAGCCCGAGCATCTGCTCCAGCGCGTAGACCAGCCGCTCGTTCAACTCCTCGAGCGCGCCGATTTTGTCGCTGAACACCTCGGGCGTCACTTCGAGCTGAACCTCCATCTCGTCGAGCCCCTTCTGCCGGTTGAGAATGATCTGGTAGTGCGGCAGCGTCCCTTCCACGGCCAGCAGCGCCGTCTCGATCTGCGACGGGAAGACGTTCACGCCGCGGATGATGAACATGTCGTCGCTGCGGCGCCCGATGCGGCGCATGCGCCGGATGGTCCTGCCGCAGGGGCAAGGCTCCGTCAGGAACGCGGTGATGTCGCGCGTCCGGTAACGGATCATCGGCATGGCGTGCTTGCTTAAAGTGGTGATGACCAGTTCCCCTTCCGCGCCGTCCTTCACGGGTTCGCCGGTCGCTGGATCGACGATCTCGGGGTAGAAGTGGTCCTCGAAAATGTGCAGCCCGTTCTGACAGCGGCACTCGCTTGCCACGCCGGGCCCGATGATCTCCGAAAGCCCGTAAATGTCGTAGGCTTTGATGTTGCTGTGGGACTCGATGTGGCGCCGCATCGACTCGCTCCACGGCTC
>JAEHDI010001322.1 GCA_016880505.1 Bryobacterales bacterium
CATCGGCAAGCGGGTCAAAGCAGCTTGTCCCGCGGCGCACGGGCACCTGATGGGTTACACCAACGGGTACGTAGGCTATCTGCCCGAGCAGAAAGCATTCGCCGAAGGCGGGTACGAGCCGGCCGTGTCCCACTTTGATCCCATCGCCGAACACGTCTATATCAAAGAGGTGGCGGAATTGCTCGCGCAGTTCCGCTAAGGCACGGGCTCCGTTTGGCAGTCGAATCGCTCAGCCAGGCGCTGGATCGGCGGTAACCGCCTCGCCCCGGTTTGCCACTGCTACTCCGAACCGCATATGATCTGTGTCGGTATCGAAAGGAGTACGGCTGTGCGTAGCCATACCACACGGAGGAAGTTCATCGGGACCGCGGCGGCGCTGCCGGCGGTTGGGGCGGCGGCCCGAATGAAGCCCGAACCGACGCTGGCCGGCGCAGAGGTCTACACCCGCTTTGGGGTTCGCCCCTTCATCAATGGAGTGGGAACGGTCACCGTCTACGGCGGATCGCTGATGCCGCCCGAGGTCGTTCGCGCGATGGATGAAGCGTCGCGCTACTTCGTCATGGTGCCGGAGCTGCAACGGAAAGCGGGCGAGCACCTTGCCAAACTGATCGGTGTCCCCGCCGCCATGGTCACCGCCGGCGCGGCTTCGTCGATCACAGTCGCCACCACTGCCTGTGTGATCCGTAACGACCGGAGCAAACTACCTATGCTCCCGGACACAACCGGTCTGCCCAACGAGGTGATTCAGCCGAAAGCGCACCGCTCCGGCTACGAGGCGCAGATCCGACTGGTAGGGGTAAAGGTCATCGAAGTCGAGACGGTTGAGGAACTCGAGGGCGCCATCGGTCCCCGGACCGCGATGCTGTTTTACATGAACCGCGCTGACGGCGACGGCCGCATCTCACGTCAGGACTTCCTCCGCATCGGGAAAGAACGTAACGTACCGACATTCAACGACGCGGCTGCCGACGTGCCTCCGGTCAGCCGCCTCTCCAGCATCGTCAAGGAAGGCTTCGACCTCGTGGCCTTTTCCGGCGGCAAGGGGATGCGTGGCCCGCAGAGCACCGGCCTGCTCCTCGGGCGGAAGGATCTTATCGAGGCAGCGATGCCCGCCATCAGCCCCGCCGGGGGAATCGGCCGCGGCATGAAGGTCGGCAAGGAAGAAATCGTAGGCCTCGTCGCGGCTGTGGAGAGATTTCTCCGGCTCGATCATCAGGCAGAATGGCGGATGTTTGAGAATCGCATAGCGGACATCATTCACGTGCTGTCCTCCGTTCCCGGGGTCAAGGCAGTGCAGGAAGTTCCGAAGATCGCCAACGAAATCCCTCATTTGGCGGTCTCGTGGGATGAATCGGAGCGCAAGCTCACCGCGCAGCAGGCGCTCGAACAACTACGCGACGGCGAGCCGCCCATCGCGGTTCTTCCCCGCGGCAAAGGCCAGCTACTCATCTCCGTTTGGATGATGCAGGCCAACGAACACAAAACGGTCGCCCGGCGGCTGCGGGAAATCTTCACCGCCGCGTGAGTCATTGCGGAGGGATGTCCATGAGCGATCGCATCAGCAGATCGTCACCACCAACCCGGCGTGAATTCCTCGGCCTTGTCCCGGGCGCGCTTGCCGCCGCCAATGCTATCGCCGGTGTGCCCGCCGTGCGCGAGTACCGCCGTGGCGGCATGGTCTACCGGCAGCTTGGCCGCACCGGACTCGATGTCTCCCTGCTCTCCTTCGGTTCGCATACGGACACCGCCGACAAGATCAAAGCCGGTCCGGGCCAGACTGTCCTCACGG
>JAEHDI010001323.1 GCA_016880505.1 Bryobacterales bacterium
CCCGGCGTATCGGGACGGTCATGTCACTATCGGCGACGAACCGGGCCTGGGCATCGACGTGAACGAAGCGGCGGCAAAGAAGTACCCCTACCTGCGCCGGATGCGTCCGACGATCCGCCGCGCCGACGGGACAGCGTGGCCAGATTGAGCAGATCGCGCCATAATAAGAGGTGTATGGCAGATATGCTTGACAATGCCACAACTGTCGATTCTGGAGGAAGAGTCGTTCTACCCGCCAGATTTCGGAAGTCTCTCGGTATTCAACCGGGAGACCGCGTGATCGTTCGGCTGGAAGGAGGTCATTTGAGCATATACAGCAGGCAGATGGCGCGCAAAAGCGCACAACAAAGGGTCTGCGAACTTGTGCCGGAGAATGTGTCGCTTGTAGCGGAGCTGCTAGAGGACAGGAGGCGTGAGTCCTCCCGTGAGTAGATGCGTACTGGACGCATCGGCGGTACTCGCCTACTTGCACCGGGAGGCCGGTCACGAACGGATTGAGCCGCTGATGGAAGAAGGTGTCATCAGCGCGGTCAATTTAAGTGAAGTAGCCTCGAAACTGGCTGAGAGGGGCGCGCGAGAAGACAGCATTCGCGATATTTTGGGCGAACTTGGGCTCTCGGCCGTGCCTTTCGACGAAACACTGGCCTATCGTGCCGCGAGTTTGCGACGGTCAACGCAGGCACTCGGATTGTCCCTGGGAGACCGTGCCTGCCTCGCGACTGCGGCGCTTCTGGGCGTGCGTGCCGTCACCGCCGACCGGGCTTGGGAGAAACTCAAGCTGCCTGTGAAAGTGGTTGTGGTGCGATAGAGACGGCCACTGCCCGCGCCTACTTCGCTTCCAGCAGCAGGTGCTTTTCGAACGCGACGTCGACTGACGCGACCGGACCCGTGACCGAGCCGAGATCCTTGCCGTTGGCGTAGTCGGTGACGCGATACGGCCGGCGTTCGAGGCCGCGCAGTTCGACCTTGCCTTTCCAGTTGCCGGCGAAGAAGGCGTAGTACATCACGCCGTCTTTTCGGATCGCATGCGCTTCGGGGCGGTCGAAGCCGATGTCGTACAGCGAGCCGAGATACTCGCCCTTCGACAGCATCTTCGTCTTGTAGATCTCAAGCCAGCGCGCCCAGTGTTTCTCCCTCTCGGGCGTCAGCCAGACCTTGTCGTCCTTGCCGGCCTTGGGAGGCCAGGTGAAGTTCGTTCCGACCACCCCGCCGATTCCGACGGTGGAGGCGAAGTCATCCCCGCCGTCGCTCATCTCGACGTGGTCGCCGAAATAGGTGGCGGAGTCTCCAATCAGAGCTTTCAGTGTCTTGCCCTTGGTGCGGACCTGCCAGGAATTGCCAGGATCGGAGGCGACGGCCATGTTCATGTATGGCATGGTGAAGAACGAGTAGGCCGTGCCGCACGGGCAAATCTCGACCAGAGCGTCGGGCTTTACGCCAACAGCCGCGTCGTAGATCGCTTTGAAGAAGCCGGGCACACCTTCGACGGCCTCTTCGGGCGCCGCGTGCCGGTGAGCCGGATTGTAGCAAGGCGGGGCCGCATTCAAATACTGGCCGTCGATCTTCAGGCCGTCAAAGTCCCAGTCCCGCAGCGCCTTGACGGTGAATGCCGCGGCGTCCTCGCGAACCGGCGGGAACGCGGGACAGAGGTAGAACGCATCCCACCAGGAGATTTTCTGCCGGGAACCGTCCGCGTTGAGCAGGAGTTGCTCCGGGTGGGCCTTGATCAGATCGGTGCCGGGGTCGACGGACATCGGCGCCCACCACAGTTGCGCCTTGAATCCTTCGGCGTGAATCCGGTCCACCATCTTGCGCACGTCGCGATCCCCGGCGGGAAACTTCTTCCGGTTGACGTACCAGTCACCCTCGGCGGTCTGCCAGCCATCGTCGAGCGTCACCCAGCGAAAGCCGAACTTCTTCACGACTGGGAGCGTATCGTAGACCTGTTTCGGCGTGAAGTCGCGGCCGTAGCCCCAGGCGCACCAGATCGGCTCATACGCATCGGCTGGAGGCGCGGCAAACTGCACCCCCTGGCTGATCATGAAGCGGCGGTACTCCGCGAGTGTCTGGAAGTAGTCGCCATTGTGCACGGCGACGAACGTCCCGAAGGTCTTCAGAGTTTCGCCCGGCTTCAACGTCCGGTCTGTTTTGAAGCGCACAGCGACAGTCGCGTGCCCGGCGTCGGGCATCTCGACCGGCAGGGAGACTTGTTTCGGAACAAGCTCCATATGACCAACACCGATTCCGGCGTCGCGTCTCCAGACGTCCGCTACCGGTGTGCCGCCTCCGTAGTCGGTCCCATTCATGCCCAGGAAATTCTCCTGGTGGAAGCCCGCCTTTAACGGCAGAACCCAGTCGGGACGGTTCTCGTAGGACCCGCTCTGGTAGGACCAGAACGCCGGCTCAGCGGCTCCCGGCGGGGCGTCAATTACGTAGTGATGGTTCGTCCAGCCGCCGACCGTGAGGTCGCCGCTCCCGGTGTTGGTATAGCGGACTTCGAACAGAGCCATTTGCGGGAAGCGGCCGGACACGGTGACCAATACCTCTTTCCGGACGCCCGGAGCTTCCCCGGTGATGATGTAGAGTTTTTCTCCTGTCCGCTGCTCGATTCTGCTGCCGGACATCCGGAAGTTGCTCATCTCCTTGCCGCCGGCGGTCAGCGTCTCGGAAGCCGAGAAAGGTCCGATCGGAACTTCCTTGAGGCCGAACTTCGCGATCACGCGGCTGTGGGTGGCATGATTGAACTCGATTCGGAATCCGGGCCCGTCGACCCGAGCCGAGTCCGGCTCGCGGGAGGCGCAACCGGAGAACAACAGGAACGAGGAAAGAGAAACAGCAGGCAACAAGCGAAGGCCACGACGCACGATCATCCTCCTGACACCATTCTCCACTGTAGTCAAAAAGATATGGGGACAGACAGCCATTTCGCAACAAGGGCGAACTGGTAGTCAGTCTCCATTCCTCCGAGCAGTTACGGAGGCACTGTCTATAGCGTGCCGGCGTGACGCTTGAGGATCTGCGTGAGATTTTGAGAAAAGGCCGAGCGGGCCATGACAAGGTCCGCTCCGTTCTCATGAGCTTTCTGCTTCAACTCGCCGTGGACGTGCGAGACGAATGCGAGCAGGCTGGTCGCTTTCAGATCGGAGTTGCCCTTCAGCTTGGAGATCACCTTCAGCGGCTGAGCGGCTGAAAAGTTCAGGTCGAGGATGATGACCTCCGGTTTGGATTGCGCCTTCTCGATCAATTCTTTGTCGTCCTTGACGAACTCAACGTCCATTCCGGCCCGCTTGGCGGCGTCACTAATCTTCACGGTGAAGAACAGATCGGACACCATCGCCAGGACTCGTTTGTGTACCCGCTTCTGCATTTGCGTCTGTGTGTGCACCTTGGGTCTGTGTTGTTGCACAAGAAATCCAATCGCTGTTTTGAGTGCTACTGCTGGAAGGGCAATACAATCTTACTAATTCTTAACCCGCCCGTGCAACCGTAGCTGTCGCTCAACGGTGAGCTTCTAAGGCGTTTGATGACGCACGGTTGCGCGGCGTTGCAGGATTCTGCGAGCGCGGTGACGGCCGAAGGTGCGTGTTATGTTGAGAGCATGTCCGAGGGGAACCCGTTCCACGACCCTCTTCGCTTCGAACGCCACGCACCACCCTGCGCGCTCGTCATCTTTGGCGCGAACGGGGATCTCACGCGGCGGATGCTCATGCCGGCGCTGTATCGGCTGGCGTATGACCGTAGCCTGCCGCCGGGTTTCACCGTCGTCGGCAACTCGCGGTCGGCAATGAGCGACGAGCGGTTCCGGGATGTGATGCGGGAGTCTGTCATCCAGTTCCTCCGGGATACCCCGTTCGATGAGCGGATATGGCGGGACTTCGCGGAGGGCCTGTATTACCGGGCCGGCGATCTGCGCGACCAAGGATTCTACCGCGAACTGGAGAAGGTCCTGGCATCCGCGGAGAACGAACGGCACAGCGGCGGCAACGTGGTCTTCTATCTGGCTACGCAGCCCAGTCTGTACGAGGCGGCGGCCGCCGGGATCGGCGCGGCAGGACTCCAGCAGTCGGCTGGATGGCGGCGGTTGGTCATCGAAAAGCCGTTCGGAAGGGATCTCGACAGCGCCCGGGACCTGAATCGGAAGCTCCATGCGGTCTTCCCCGAGGAGAGCATCTACCGCATCGATCACTACCTCGGCAAAGAGACCGTGCAGAACGTGCTTGCCTTTCGCTTCGGCAACGGCGTTTTCGAGCCACTCTGGAACCGGCGCTACGTGAACCACGTGCAGATCACGGCGGCGGAATCCATCGGGGTGGAGGGCCGGGCGGCGTACTATCAGGAGTCGGGCGCGCTCCGCGACATGATCCAGAACCACCTGCTCCAGGTGATGGCGACGGTAGCCATGGAGCCGTGCGCGGTGTACGAACCGAATGCGGTCCGGGACGAGCGGGCGAAACTGCTCCGCTCCATACGGATTCTCCGCGAGGACGAAGTCGACAGCCATGCCGTCGCCGGACAGTACGGGCCGGCGGACATCGGCGGCGAAAAAGCCCGGGGTTTCCGCCAGGAGGACGGCGCGAATCCCGACTCGCAGACGGACACCTATGCGGCGCTGGCGCTCTTCGTCGAAAACTGGCGCTGGGCGGGGGTGCCGTTCTATATTCGGACCGGAAAACGCATGCCGAGGCGGGTGACCGATATCGCCATCTCCTTCAACACCGCTCCGTTTTCTCTGTTCGGTTCCGACGGCCAGACGGGCCTCATGGCGACGACGCCGAATCTTCTGGTCCTGCGCATCCAGCCGGAGGAGGGCATCTCGCTGCGATTCCTGTCGAAGCAGCCTGGAGGCGGCATGAGGCTTCGCCCTGTTTCGATGGATTTCAATTACGGCTCGAGTTTCGGCGCGCGGCTGCCATCCGCCTACGAGACATTGCTGCTCGATGTGATGACTGGCGACGCCACTCTTTACACCAGGCAGGACATGGTCGAGGCGAGCTGGGCGGTCGTGCAGCCGGTTATGAACGCGTGGGCCGGGCGGCGCTTCGACTTTCCGAATTACGCTGCCGGAACGTGGGGCCCGGCGGCCGCCGACGAGATGCTTGCACGTCAAGGTCACGCCTGGAGGAAGCCCTGATGGCCGCCGTCGTCAATCCCGAGCGGTTACTTCGGGAACTCCACGGCCTATGGATCGACCTTGGCCGCGAGGCCGAAGCGGACGGTGGTCCTGGAGTGATACGCGCCTGCGCGCTGACGCTCATCGTCATGACGGAAGACGCGGCTGGCGTTGCCGAAACACTGGCCGAGGTGATGCGCGAACATCCGTGTCGCGGCATCGTGGTATCGGTTCGCCCGGACGCCTCGTCCGTGGACGCACGCGTATCGGCTCAGTGCTGGCTTCCACTGGGGCAGAAAAGGCAGATCTGCTCGGAACAGATCGAGATTACCGCGAGCGGCGCAACACTCG
>JAEHDI010001324.1 GCA_016880505.1 Bryobacterales bacterium
CAGGCCGCGTCGCATCCCCGGCCGATACGCACCCGGGCTCCGCGAAATCCACCGCCGCTCGCGGACGTTTAGTGCTACGCTGGAAGACATTGAGCACAAGGCTGAGATCGCTTCGGGGCGCGCAAACGAACGGGCCGTGACCTCGTGGAGTGCTTTGCAATTCGGCAAGGCGGTCCACAGTCCCGAGTCGAAGCGGTTCGCAGACAGGGCGGTCGCGCTCAAGCGGAGGCTCTACGGCCGCCTGCTCGCCTTGGGCGGTGTGCAGGAGGAAATGGGTGACTACGGTAAGGCCGAGGCCTACTTCGGATAGGCTCGCGCTCCCCGGCGCTCGAGCACATGCGCCGAGCCGCGACCGCCGCGGCAAGGGAAGCGAGGTTTCGAGGAGAGTGGGTGTGAGGCTTTTCAATCTTACGGAGGTTCGATCATGTCGCATTCTAGAAGAATCAAACCTACCACAAAAGCGGAGTTGAAGCCAGTTAGGATGCGCATCGGGGGAGAACTGCGCAAGGAAGCGAACTTCACGGACAAAGTCGGCGAAGAGAACTACATATTTGAGATCACAGTTCCGACTCCAAAAGGCGAATACTGGCTCTTCTTCTACGGAGACGCAACTGCCGTGAGAAGTACGGTGAAGCCGAACGAGAAGATTCCTGTGCAGCTGGAGATCCGGGATCAGTCAGAGGCGCCCCGGGTTCCAGAACGTGAGGCTGAACCGGGCGAACCTCGGGAGGAGATCCTCTTCGCGTCCGGGGAGGAGAATCATCTCACGCCGGGATTGTACATAATGAGCGACGGAAAAATCATTGTCACCAGGCCCGAGCACGGCTGGAACATCGAGGTCATCTCCCACGGCAACCCGTACGACATGGGGATGAACTATAAGTGCCACTCGTAGTAGACCGGCATCAGGTGCTGAGGGGCGAGGAGTACGCCCAGGCGTTCCGGGGCCTACCCGCGCTTCAGCGGTTCATCCGCATGCTGGCGTCCCTCGCCAGTCGCAACGACGCGGCGCTGCCCGTCTTCGACCTGGAGGCGGGCAGCGACAGCTCCAGCCGAGTCTGTGTCCGGCGTTCCTGGTGAGCCAGTTGGCGCATGAGGTCGTCGAAGTCAAACCTCACGTTTTCCCGGCGATGAGTCCGTCCCGCAGTTTGAAGACGTGCGGGGGCCGCAACACCGTCTTCAACTCCGAGGCGCAGAGCGCTGCCGGGCTGGTGCCGCGGCTGCTGCAGCGCGGCGTGCGTCGCTTCCGCATCGAGTTCGTGCGCGAGAGCCGCGAAGAGGCGGTGGCGGTGCTCTCTGTCTGCGCGGACCTGCTCGCGGGGCGCATCCGCCTGGAGGCGCTGCTCCGCTCGCTGCACGTCACCGCACGCCAGGGCATGGGCGCGATGCAGCTCCTCGGCGTGCGCGGGGTCCAGTACGAAGCATGACGAGGTCCTCCCGTGACGGCGATTGCATTCCTGGTCATAGTGGTTCTGGGTATCGCTACAATCCTGTTCAGCCGGAAGCACAGTCAGAGTGCCCGACGTCGTGAGATCCTGGAAACACCATTTCCTGTCGACTGGCAGACGATCCTTGAACGCAATGTGGGACTCTACCGCCAGCTACCCGCAGCGATCCGGAAGGATCTGCATCGCCGCACCTTGTCGAAGTCGGCGGCGAGGAACCAACATGTCTCGTCCTTGAGAAGAGGATAGACACCCATGACGTGCCGACCCTGAAGATGGGCGACTACGACGGCGTCGTCCACGGGGTGGAACGCCTGGTTCGGACATTCGCCGCAGGTTACCCTCCTGCCCTCCGGCCTCGGTCTCTTCTTCTCGCATAGGCCGTACTCCCACTCATTCAGGCAGGCGGGCGAGTAACCCGACTTTCCTGACTTGGGGTTTTCCCACCGGCGAGGAAAGATGTCCTCCCGACCACGAAACAGAGACCGGAAGAGGGCCACCTTCTCCGAGTTTGACCTGGGACCGGTTGACGGACCGGAAAGCGCACAGGGTTGGATTTTGAACGGATCGGAATTCAGCGACTGCAGTTCCTCACGCAACTTCGAAAGGCGACCACTGTGTTCCTCGAGTTCAGAACGCAATTCAGCAACCCGCTCCTCCTCACGGGCAATCTCGACGACGATCTCTTCACGACAACCAATGAGCTCTCCGATGCGCCCGCTCGCCTCCGGCCTTTTCAATATGTCGGGCACAGGAAACGGCTGTTCAGGCAATGTCACATCTGAGCGGTCCACTTTCCCCGCTTACCTTGCCCGCGGCAAAGCGGAATCTATTGATCGGGCTCCTGCGGCCGCAGGAATTTCAACTCGCGTCGAATCTCTGCCTTCAACTCCGCCTCTGTGGGCAAGTGCAGCTTGTAGCGGCTGGTGAATATCTTCTTCTGCTGATCGTCGCCCAACGTATAACGCACTACAGCGTCGTTCTTGTCGGTGCACAGGATCAGGCCAAGCGTCGGGTTGTCCCCTTCTGTCCTGCGCTCGCGGTCATAATAGTTGACGTAAAGCTGAAGCTGCCCGAGATCTTGGTGAGTCAGCTTTCCCACTTTCAGTTCGATCAGGACGTAACACTTGAGGATTGCATGGTAAAAGACCAGATCGATGTAGAAGTGGTCGCCCTCCAGCGTGAGCCTTTCCTGCCGGGCCACGAAGGCGAAGCCCTTGCCCAGTTCCAGGAGAAAGGTTTGCAGGTTGTTGATCAGTGCCTGCTCCAAGTCCGATTCCGCCAGCTTCGGCGACTCCGGCAGCCCGAGAAATTCCATCACTACGGGGTCTATGAATACGTCGACGGGCTTCCGGACCTCATGTCCCTTCAAGGCAAGACGCATCAATCCCTTTTTGTCCCGGCTCAAGGCCAGACGCTCATAAAGAAGGCTGTTGATCTGCCGCTCCATCTCCCGAGCGGCCCAGTTATTCTTGATGGCTTCGATCTCATAGAACGCGCGGGCTTCAGGCTTGTCCACGCGCAATAGGGTACGGTAATGCGTCCAAGACAGGTTCGGATGCAGCCGTCCTGGTTCCCAGGATTTGACTTGCTGAGCGTGAAGGATCACCGGCCATGGGGAATCAGGTATAGATTTGTCACGCACTGCGTGATGAATCTCAGAATGGCGTACAGGTGAATCCGTCGCAGGTTTGTCACGCAGTGAGTGATAAATCTCGGGCGGCAGCAGGGACGGGTATTCAAGATAGAACTGGCGGAACCAGCGCAGGTTGGTCCCGGAGTAACCCGAGCCGAAATCCGCTGCGAGCAACCCGGCCAATTTCTCAAGCAACGCTTCACCATACCCGGCTTTCCTTTGTCCCTTCTGCTCCTCCTCGACGATCTCCCGCCCGATAAGCCAGTTGGCAA
>JAEHDI010001325.1 GCA_016880505.1 Bryobacterales bacterium
ATGAAGGAAGGATACCAGCCGTGCGCTGCGCCCCGCTTGCGGGATCGGGCGGGAGGCTGATATCCTCGACTCCACCTGGGAGGTTCGTACATGACACTAACAGACGTGCGAAAACTGGCCATCCGCCGGCAGGCACGCATCCGCTTCTCTGTGTCCGCCGGTACCGAGTGCACGATCGACGAGCACGGCGTCGTTCGCGTTGGCGGCCTCGACGGACCGCCGTCCTTCAGCCTGGAAGAGGGATTCTCGGGAGCCGGCCAGTTCGTCTTGGAGCCGGTACCGGCCGCTGGCGTCAAGAATGCCCCTCTGCGGTCGCTCCGCCGTGACGAGCTTGAGGTGCTTCTTTCCGATGTCACTCCCGCCGCGCAAAAAACCAGCGACGACGAGGGCTAGGCACCTATCCGGCGAGAAAATAAGTATTCCATTACGCTCCGAATTGAGAGATAATGCCTAGCGAGATTTCGCGTGGAGTAAGCACAATGCGGCTGTCATTTCGTATCGTTTTCGTGCTTTGCTTCTTCACATTCCTGCTTCCGGCGCAGATCGAAGTTTCCACCAGCACGCTCTCATTCGAAGTGATCGCTGGGGGCAGTCCTCCGCCGGAGCAGCGCGTTTACGTGATCGCCTCTCCGGGAGGCACGCTCACCGAGGTGGCGCTCGCGGCCGACGGGGGCGCTCCCGGGCTTCTCGCTCCGAAATGGCTCGTGGTCGCTCCGAAATCGCTGACGATGCCCGGAGCGGTCCGCGTTGCGGTCGATCCGTCGACCCTCGTGGCCGGCACGCAAGCGTCTGCGAGAATTCTTTTCACGAAGATCGACGGTACGGCGCTTGGACCGCAGGTCCAGGTGACGCTGAATGTTCGAGAGAGCGCCCCCAAGCTTGTCGTGACGCCGGAAACCCTGCATGTTTACGGCAAAGCGACGACCTCGGCGTTCGTCGAAAGTGACATCGTACTTCGCAATACCGGTGGCGGCAGCCTCGCGCCGGTGACGGCCGAGGTGAAAGGCGCCGCGCCGTGGATGAGCGTCAAGGTGCTGGAGCCCTGCGCCGTCGAATGCACGGTTCGCGTCACCACCCGTTATGGGATGGAAACCGGAACGCGCTTTGCCGTTGTCGGGCTCAATACCGCCGCGGGCGCCGCTCGCCTGCCCGTCGCGCTTCACGTCTCCGGCGACGGGTCCATCCTGAGCCTGGAACCGCCCACGATTGCGCTCGAGGCGCGCTCGGGGCACGGTCTCATCCAATCGCGACACTCTCTCGTTTACTCCAACGGCGACACGCCCACCGACTGGATCGTGGAGAAAATCGCCGGGGGGTCGTGGCTGACTCTGGACAGCACAATTGGAGTGTCCAGCCGTTCGATTCCTGGGATGGTGACCGTTTCCGCGAATTCAGCCGCTCTCGTGCCCGGTACCTATTACTCCCTGCTCCGCCTTTCCTCCAGCGCCGCGCTGAACTCGCCCCTGTATCTGCCCGTCGTCCTGCGTGTTGCGGAGACGGCTGAGCCGCCAATTCCGCTGCTGCCCCTCGGCGGCTATGTGTTCACTGCGAAGGTTGGGGAGAACCCGCCACCAAGTCTGAAGTTCCCCCTGTCAACGAGCAGCGCCACGCCAGTGCAATTTCGCGCTTCGGTGGATCACGTGACCGGCGCCGGCTGGCTGACGGTAAGCCCGACTTCCGGCTCGGTCTCGAGCAACGCGACCGCTGGCATCAATGTTTCGACCGCCGTGCTGCCGAAGGGAGTGTACACGGGAAAGATCCACTTCTCGGTCGGGAATCTGGGAATCCGTTCCTTGAACGTAACCACGATTTCGTCTCCAGCCTCTGGCTGCGTCCCCGGCTCGATGCACATCACGCACCTCGGGATCCCCGACGATTTCGAGGCGGCCGTCGGCGCTCATCTCCCGCTCGTCGCCTCGGTGTTGAATGACTGCGGTGAGGCCGTGACGAACGCAGCGGTGACGGTGGAGTTCTCCAACGGTGA
>JAEHDI010001326.1 GCA_016880505.1 Bryobacterales bacterium
AGCCCAGTGAACTCGATTGCGGCGGCGCCCTCGCTCTCCTTCAAGAGCGCGGGCCGCAGCGGGCCATCGCCGATGTAGGTGAGACGGCCGTCTCGGGCTTTGCTCTCGCGGAAGGCGGACAGGACCCCGAAGGGGTTCTTGATGTCCACGAGCCGGCTGATCGCGACGATCGCGAAGTCGCCGTTGCGTCGCGGCTGGTCGCGCACCGAGCCTGCGATGCGATCGACGCGGTCGATGTCGGGAGCCCGTCGATGAAGCGGCTTTCGATGCCGCGTTCGGTCAGGAAGCGCGTCATCTGCTTCCCGCCGCCGTGGACGACGACGAGTTGATGGCCGCCGGCGGCGACGGCAGCCAGTTCACGGGCGATCCGCAGCCGTGATTCCTCGACGTCGAGCAGCGTGCCGCCGAGTTTGACAAGCAGTTTCACAGAAGGCCCTCGGTCTCGGGGTAACCGAGAAGCAGATTCATGTTCTGGACGGCCTGGCCGGCGGCGCCCTTCACGAGATTGTCGATGACGCTGACGATGACCGCGCGGCCGCTCGCGGCATCCACCTGGAAGCCGATGTCGCAGAAGTTCGTGTACTGGATGGCCCGAAGATCCGGGACGTGCCCGGGGTCGTACAGCCGGACGAACGGCTCACCGGAATAGCGCTTTTCGTACGCCGACAAGACGCTGTCCGCATCGCGGCCGGGCAAGAGGCGAACGTAGACGGTTTCGAGGATGCCGCGGTCGAGCGGCAGAAGATGCGCGGTGAAGCTGAACTCAGGCTCTTCGAGCCCGGAGGTCAACAAGACCTCCGCCACGTGCCGGTGTTTCAGAATCGAGTAGGCGGAGAAGTTCTCCACCACTTCGCAGAAGCTGGTTTTCAGACTTGGCTTGCGCCCAGCGCCGCTCACGCCGGACTTCGCGTCGCAGACGATACCCGCTTTCCGGTCTACGATGCCGGCTTCGATGAGCGGCCGGATGGCAAGATTCGCCGCGGTTGGGTAGCAGCCCGGATTTGAGACGAGCCGGGCGCCGCGCACGGCGTCGCGACAAAACTCGGGAAGTCCGTAAACGGCTTCGGCGAGCAACGCGGGCTGGGTATGCGTCTCCTTGTACCACCGCGCGTAGTTCTCCACCGTCCTCAGCCGAAACGCGCCGCTGAGATCGACCACCTTGGCCCCCACCTCCAGCATCGCCGGGGTGAGATCCATCGAGACCTCGGGCGGCGTCGCCAGAAAGACGACACCGACGCCCTCGGACCGGACCGCGTCGGGAGTGCAGGGGATTCGAGGGTGGCTCCGATCTCCGCGCGGTCGATGCCGCTCTTCGGAGTCGGCGCGGTGTTCGAGAAGCCAAGGCTCGGCGCCGGGGTGACGGTCAAGAATTCGCACCAGCTCCGCGCCGCTGTAACCGCGGAAACCGACCACGCCGGCGCGAACGGGCGTTGAGTAATTATTCATCCGTATGAATAAACATACCACACCGCGGGCGGGGCCGGCGGGGCGGCGCGCTCAACGTTGCTCGGCGACGGAACGTTCGGCGAGCTCGCCGAGCAGAGGGAGTTTGAAGGTCTCTTCCTGGCTCGTCTTGATCAGCATGAAGATCCAGCCGAAGAAGATGACAGTTTTGAGAATGCCGCCGACGAAGATGCCCGGGAACAGGTGGCCTCCGTGCCACAACGGGAGGTGGTAGAGCGGAGCGATCACCCAGTCCACCAACAGCCAGGCGACAAAGAGGTAGATGCCTTGAAAGGCGTGAAAACGGACCTCACGCGCCTTCCGGAACCGCTGGGAGGCCAGGACGACAATCGCGGGCATCCAGCCCACGACTGGGATGTAGCAGAGAATGGACGCCGTGCGAGGACTGAGGCCGTTGCCAGCCTGCTTACCCTTCGGTGTAACCGGCTGGCGTGTTCCGCAGGCGCCGCAGTAGGTGTCGGCATCGGTGGTGGCGCTTCCACATTGGCAACAGAAGGGCATTTCTCTTTCCCCGATAACTCTTACGTTACGCGGGACTTGGTTGTTCCTGCAACTTTGTTTCGCCTGCGCCGGGAGAAGAAAGGGGCGTTCGGGCGGCTTGTTATAATGACTACACAGTGCCAGCCGACGGAACCCGCAAAAAGCTTAAACGAAACAATTACGTCCTGGTAATCTTCGACAGTTGCCGTTACGATTCGTGGGTCAAGGCGCGTCCGCGAGTCATGAGGAAGCTCGGCACGGTCGAGAAGCGCTGGTCTTACGCGTCCTGGACGTCGCCCTCCCACTACAATTTCCTGATCGGGCTGATGCCGCACCGCAGCCCGAAACACGTGTTTGCGTCCGAGTACTACCAGCAGGAGTTCGTCCAGTTCAATGAGCGTCTGGGCTGCCGCGATTTCGAATTCAAGTCATTGATCCCCAGGCTTTACCTGCCGGATTTTCTGCGGGAGACTCTTGGCTACCGGACGCACGCGATGGTTTCCCTGCCGGTGCTGAACCCCCGAACGGTGCTGAACCAGGGGTTCGACACGTACTCGCTGATGCCGAGGCACAACGACATGCGGGCCATGGTCCGACAGATGCGCTTCTCCAAGGAGCGGCCCTCGTTCTACCTGCTGAATGTCGGTGAAACGCACTATCCTTACGCGCTTCCGGACGAACCTCCGGATGCGTGGCCGCGGATCAGCGGTGTCCATGGCGTTTTCAAACACCTGGACGACCATATCGTCGGCGGGAAGCTCGTGTCCCGGAAGGAGAAGTTCTTCGACCAGGCGAAACTGGACATGCTCCGCAAGCGGCAGGTCGAGGCGGTCCGGTACCTCGACAATGTGGTCGAGGAATTGTTCGATACCGTTCCGAAAAACACCTACATCACGATTACGGCCGATCACGGTGAACTGTTCGGGGAAGAGGGGTATTTCGGTCACGGACCGGTCCAGCACGACAAGGTCTTCGAGGTGCCTTTCGTGGAGGGCAAGATCCGGTGAAAGTGCGTGAGAGGGGTGGGGAAGAAATGACCGCTCCCTATGGTCGCGGCTCTGTTTGGGAGACCGCTCCCTTACGGTCGCGGTTCCTTATGACCGCTCCCTATGGTCGCGGCTCGGAACGGGTGCGGTTGCTTCTGGTGCTGGGAGTAGCGGCGCTGACGGCGTGGCTGGCTGGAGACGGGCACGTCCATGGGGACGTTCAGTATGCC
>JAEHDI010000021.1 GCA_016880505.1 Bryobacterales bacterium
ATTTAAAAAAATGTGAAAAAAAACTACATTTGAAATATTTTGTATATTTAATCGTAAAAATTGAAATATGTTTTTGAAATTTACGTATCCAAAGTTTAAAAAAATGGACCCCAGTTCTCTATTCCACGAAAATTTACGATTGACGTAAAAAAAGTACGCTTTTCAATTTTTTAAAGACTGGAATCACGGGATCGATTGACAGACGTCCGGCTCGCAGCTTGAACCCCAGGACTTCCTCCAGCCACACCCGATACATCCAGCCGGCCGAGCCGGTGTACCACGTCCAACCCCCGCGCCCAACCTGACTCTGCAATGAGTAAACATCGGCGGCCACGACGTAAGGCTCCGTTCGATAGGCCGCATAATCCTCCGGTGTGCGTGAATGCTCGATGGGATTCAGCATCTGCAGAACTTTGACGGCACGATCGCCGTCTCTCATGCGCGCAAACGCCATTGCAACCCATAAAGCGGCGTGTGTGTATTGGCCGCCATTCTCGCGCACACCCGGCGGATACCCCATGATGTAGCCGGGGTGGGGGCTGGATTTGTCGAAGGGCGGCGTGCAAAGCAGCACGAGTTTCTCTTTCTCGCGGATGAGATGTTCTTCGACCGAGCGCATTGCCTCCGCCGCCCGATCCGGCCTGCCGGCGCCACTGATCACGGACCACGACTGCGATAGCGAATCGATGCGGGCTTCCTCATTGTGCCGCGAGCCCAGCGGCGTCCCGTCGTCGAAGAAGGCCCGCAGATACCATTCACCATCCCAACTTGTGCGCTCCACCGTCGCACTCAAGCGGTCCGCGCGGCGGCGGTAACGGGAGGCCAACTCCTGTTCGCCGCGGCCTGCGCATACCTCGGCGAACTTCTTCAAGACGTCCACGAGAAACCACGCCAGCCAGACGCTCTCGCCTTTCCCCTCATCGCCGACGCTGCTCATGCCATCGTTCCAGTCGCACATGCCAATCAGGGGCAGCCCATGCGGCCCGGAGGTGGCGCCCTTCTCAATAGCCCGGCGGCAGTGCTCGAATATGGTCGCCTGGTCGATCGAGACCGACGGTTGAAAATAGACTTCGCGCTCCTCCTCTTTTAGCAGCGGTCCCTCGAGAAACGTTGTAGCGGCATCGAGAATGCCAGCGTCGCCGGTGACATCCATGTATTGGCACACTGCGAACGGGAGCCACAACAGATCGTCCGAGCACCGGGTGCGAACGCCCGCTCCCGAAGGGAGATGCCACCAATGCTGGACGTCTCCTTCGGTGAACTGCCGCGAAGCGGCGCGCAAAATCAGCTCGCGCGCAATCGGCGCCGCGGAGTAAACAAGAGCCAGCGCATCCTGCAACTGGTCTCGAAAGCCATACGCGCCGCTCGATTGATACAGAGCGGAACGTCCCCAAATGCGGCAGCTCAGCGACTGATAGAGCAGCCAGCGATTCAGCATGAAATCAACCGACAGAATCGGCGTCTTGACCTGAATCGTCGTCAGAAGATCATCCCACCACTCCCGCGTCTCGTTGAGCGACCGTTCAACGTTTTCCGCATCACGGTACTGCGCAATCAAACGCCGGGCGTGTTCGGCATCATCCGCCTGCCCAAGCACATACATCACTGTCTTTTCTTCTCCGGGGCCGAGGTCGAATTTCGTTTGCAGTGCCCCGCACGGATCGAGCCCGGGACCCGTGCGCTTGGAAAGCGACTCCAGCCGCAAAGCCGCTGGGGCTTCCACCGAGCCATTGCGCCCAAGGAATGCAGTGCGATCACCGGTGTATGAAGAGGCCTCCGGTGTCATGGCCGCGAAGGCGACCCGCCCTCCATGATCCAAATGATAGGGATTGCGCGAAAACAACGCTTTCGCACTCTCATCCCAGGAGGACGCAACATGCATCTGCGTAGCCTCACGATCCGTGCCGAGCACGAGCTCCGAATATGAGGTCACGGACAGACGGCGCCTCTGTGAAGAATTGTTCCTGACCCGCAGACGCTGTATGCGAACCGGATCGGCTCTCTCGGCGTGTACCGGCACAAAAGTCACCAGCGTTTGTCCCAACGCATGACTGTTGTGTTCGTGTTCTGTGTATCCCTGCCCGTGCCGGGCACGATATGCATCGAGTTCGCGCACCGGCAGCGGCGTAGGTGTCCAAAACACTCCGCTGTCTTCATCGCGAATATAGATGGCCTCGGCAGAAGGATCTGAAACCGGATCGTTGCTCCAAGGCGTCAAACGGTTCGACTGGCTGTTGCCGTACCAGCAGCATCCTGAACCGGCTTCGCTCACGAGGGCTCCGAACACCGAATTCGCCATCACATTGATCCAGGGCAGCGGCGTGAACGCATTCGGCCCGAGGTAGATCGCATACTCGCGCCCGTCCGCCGTAAATCCGCCAAGACCGTTGAAATAGGCAAGCTCCAGGAAGGGCAAAGGCGCAGAGGGTTGCTCCTCACGTCGCCTGATCCGCAACGGCGGCGGCAGAGAAATTCCCTCCGGAGGACTGCTGAGCTGCTTGGACAGCGTTCCGCGCACCGTGCCCACTGTCGCCTGCGCCACGGTGAGGATCAAATTGAGATCCTCCTCGGATATCTGATCCGTCTTACGCAGGAACACGCCGCCTGGCTGCTGCACCCCGGTGTGCAATGAGTGCGCTTCCACCAGGCGGAGCAACTGCTGATGGAGAGGCTGCTCATAGCTAGCCGGCTCCCGGTTGAGAATCAACAGATCGGCTTTCAAGCCGCGCAGCCGCCAGTACGTATGTGCAACGAGCAGCTCGCGCACCAGAGTAAGGCCTTGCGAATCGCCGACCAAAATCGCCGCAAGCGGCAAGTCGCCGGAGATGCCGTGAGCCCAGAGCTTCGACTGTGTTTGCACATTCCGGCGCAGGCGTTCGGCCGGCGCCCGCAACCGGACGTTCGGATACAGCAGGTGACTGGCGAGTTCGGCAAAACGCATCGCCGCATCGCTCTGAATACCGAGATAGCGGTATTCGAGTTGCGCGTGTGACCAGGCCAATTCGAACGCGCGGCTGCAGACATCGGAGTCGCGGTATTTGACCACCAGACGTATCAGGTCCTCGCGAGACCCCGCGGCGACCGTAACCAGCGTGATCTGCGTTTGCTGCCTCGGTTCAAGCGAAACGCGCTGTCTCATGACGAACACGGGATCAAGCACGTAGCCATCAGTCTGGTTCAGCGACATCACCGGGTCGCGCCAGGTGCGTCCCCGCCCAAGGGACCGCGCGCGGTCCGTTTCGTACTGGAACGAGCTCTCATCCTGAGGGCTTTCCATCATCAACTGTGCAACCCAGATCGGCGATTCATCGGGAGACCGTAGCCGGCGCCATGCAAGTAGCGCGTGCAGATCGGGCCGCGCCTCGGTTTGGATAAACAGCTTGTTAAAAGCCGGATGGGCACGGTCCGCGCCATGGGGCGCAAGGCTCAATTCAGCGGCGCTGGTCAACTCGAGCGTCCTGGCTCGCGAACCGTGATTGACGAGTGTGATGCGGCGAATCTCCGCATCATCTTCCGGCGATACCGTCACTTCCAGATGACTCTCGATACCCAGCCTGCGGCGGCGGAACTCGGCTCGGTCGGCGCTGAAGGTCGCCGTGTAGCGGGGGTCTTTCACGTTTAAGGGCTGGTGCGTCACGGACCAAAGCGTGTTGCTTTCTTCTTCTCGAAGATAAAAAAAAGTTCCCCAATTGTCACGGGTTGTGTCCGAACGCCAGCGCGTGATGTCGAACTCGCCCCAACGGCTGTAGCCCGCGCCCGTGTTCGTGATCATCAGCGCATATCGGCCGTTGCCGAGCAGTTGGACTTGGGGGAACGGAGTGTCTTCATCGAACACCCGGTATTCAGGCGCCGATGGACCGGAGATCAGCCGCATTGCGACCTGATCCGATGGGCGGTGAACGAGCATCGAAGGCACAGGCGGTATGCGCTCGAACAGCAACGGCTCCACGGCTTTGATCCGGCGATCGGCATGGAAGCGCTGCCGGATGATGCCACGGTTGAGCAAGTTGTTCAGGGCCACGAGGCTCATTCCCTGGTGGTGAGCCATGTACGTGTAAACGATTACTCCCTTCCCGCCTCGCCGTTCCTCCTGACGGGTGTAGTCCAGCGACTCATAGAACCCCATGCGACCGTACATGCCGGCCTTCACCAGCCGCTTGAGGTTCTTGATCGATTCCGCCGGGTTCACCAGCAAAGCGAGCGCGGTGGCATAGGGCGCTATCACCAAATCTTCCTCGAGCCCCCGTTTCAAGCCGAGCGATGGAACGCCGAAAGCTCGATACTGGTAGATCTTGTGCGAATCGAGCGCGCTGTAGGCAGATTCCGACATTCCCCAAGGCACGCCCCGATCCTTTGTGTACTCAATCTGGCGTTTGACCGCCGCGGCGCAAGCATTCTCCAGCAAGGAGTTTCGGAAACTGCGCGTGAACAGGAGCGGCATCAGGTACTCAAACATCGTGCCGCTCCAGGAAAGCAGAACCTGGCCGTCCGCCGAGGTGTAGGGCCGTCCGAGCGCCAGCCAGTGCTCCACCGGCACGTCGCCCTTGGCAATCGCCACCAGACTGGCAAGACGCGCTTCGCTCGCCAGCAAATCGTAATGAGCGGTGAGGTTTAGTGGGCCGCCTACCTGGTATCCGATAGCAAAGAGACGCCGCTGAGCGTCGTACAAGAACTGCATGTCCATGCCGTCAGCGAGGGCGCCGCTCGTCTCTCCGAGATGTCTGGCTCGTTCGAGGAGATCCGCCGACGCTTTACGAGCCTTCTCGTACTCAGCTCCGACGTCCGCGATCCAGGCGGTGAGGTTCGCCGAAAGCCCGTCTTTGTTCCCGGCGCTCTTCAAGATCTCGCTCAGCAGGCCGGTTTCTCCGCGAGCCACCGCGCCCCAGGAAGGCAACTCGCGCAGCAGCCTGCGGCGCGCCGCAATCGCGCTATCTCCGAGAGGCTGAAGGAACTCGTCAGGTGGAGCGGCCAGAACGTCGAGCCAGCGCAAATAACGGTCGGCGTGTTCAATCCAGCTCTCTATTTGCCGCTCCAGCCGCGTAAACCAGTAAGCGCGCTCCCCGGTCGTCGAGACGCTCCACCTCAGGGAATCGGTCAGCTTGCGTGCGGGTTCGGCAGCGAGGCGGATTCGCTCCAGAATTTCGATGCCCAATGACTCTTCCTCGAACAGCCCCCGCAACGCAGCCAGGGAAACACGGTTGCTGTGGTCCGGCGGAAACCGCTCCGTAATAACCGCTAACGTGTCAGCCAAGCCGCGCAGTGCGCGCGCGTCCAATTGCGAATCTGCATCCAGCTCCTGAGAGGCCTGCTGCAAAACCCACAGGCTCGCGATGAGATTTCCGCTATCCGCAGTCGATACGTACTTCGGCGGCAGCGGTTCCAGAGTCCGAGTGTTGTACCAGTTGAGAAGGTGGCCCTCGCAGGATTCCAGCTTTGCCAGCGTTTCGATCGTCGCCGTACACCGTTCGATCATTGGTTCCGGAGTCAGAAAGCCGAGGTCGTGCGCCGAGACCGCCGATACCAGCCACATTCCGATATTTGTCGGCGAAGTGCGATCAGCGACCTCGACGCGCAATGCCTCCTGGGAATTATCCGGCGGAAGCCAGTTGTGCTCCGGTCCTACCAAATCATCGAAATAGCGCCAGGTTTCACGGGCGATGCGCCGCAGAAAGCGCAGGTCGTTAAATTCGATCAGTTCCGCTTTCCTGAGAGCACGGCGTTGCGACCTGATCCAATGCAGGACCGCCGGAGCGGCAACCCAGAGCACCAGAAACGGAGCCCAAGCCGGTTCCCAAAGACGCCCACGGAGCGCCAGGGACAGCATGAAACCCGCGGTGACGGCGCAGATCAGGAAGAAATGTGTACGGAAGGGATCCAGGCGCAGACGGGCGGCATGGTACGACATTTCCGCAGTCTGCCATTGCAGCAGACGGCGTTTGCTGATCCCGAGCCGATACAAGACCCGAACAATGGCATCGGCGGAGAGGTAGGCCTGATGCGGCAGAAACGCAGCCTTGACGATGGCGAGATTCAAATCACTGTTGGCTTCGCGCCAGGCCCGCGCGTCTCCCCGCCATCGCGCGACCAGGCGGTCGAGAAATTGAAAGAGAAGAGGAACAACGAGGGTCAACGCCACCAGCGCGCTGGCGGCCGCGGGAGCAGCGTGGAAGGTCCAACTGAACACTAACAGCAGCAAAGACGCCACCGGCACCAAGCTGCGGCGCAGGTTGTCGAGAATCTTCCAGCGGTTGATCAGCGTCAGGGGATTCCGCGCGTCCTCCGGCCGAGTTGCGGCCGGAACTCGCGGCAAGATCCATGCGGCGATCTGCCAGTCTCCTCGGATCCATCGATGCTGCCGTTTACTGTAGCTCGTGTAATCGTATGGGAACTGTTCGAAGAGTTCAACG
>JAEHDI010000175.1 GCA_016880505.1 Bryobacterales bacterium
GGGTCTCGGCGTCTTTGCCGAGGTTTCCGACGAGAATCACCTTGTTGACGCTTCGGGATGCCATACTTCCTTGCACTGTAGCATAAGCGACCTTTGCGGACTACGCGGACCATGCGCCGGCGCACAATCTTCGCCCGCGGAACCCGTCAGAGACTTTTACACCGGTTCGCGGTTGAACTTCGTCTACTTTGGTGCATAATACGGTTTAGGCGGGTAGGGTCGATGCTGGGTAGGCACCATTCGCCCGCTGAACCGGACCCGCTGGCCGGCGAGGAGTGACAGAAGAACGAACAGCGGCGGTACAGTCCCGATGAAACCGTCCCGAATGAGATTCGTTTCCGCGCTTTTCCTGGGAATCACGCTGGTGACTCTCTGTGTGCGTCCGTCCTCCGTTTGCGGACAAGTGCCGATCACTACATCCGGACCGTACGGCGTGGTACGCCTCTTTGGCAGCGACGCTGCCATTCTGGAGGTCGAGGAACCCCGGCGGGATCTTCCCTGCACTGTGACACCCGGCAAGGCCCTACTCGGGTTTGATCTTCGTATGCACGCGGGATACGAAGTGGCGGTTCCGCTGCGCGAACTATCCGGGGCCGAGAATGTCCTCACCATCGTATTCCGGGTCACCCCAGCCGGGCGGGATGAGGATCCTGTCTATTTCTCTCAACGGGTCCGAGTTCCTCCGATCGAGGAAGATGCCAAGGGCGACGCCTACCTTCAGGGCGCGTTCGACCTGGGGGAAGGGAAGTACCACGTCGCCTGGCTGATGCGGGACCGCGCCGAGCGGGTCTGCTCCTCATACTGGGACGTTGATGCCAGTCTCGCCTCGAGGGACAAGGAAATCGGACTCATTCTCCCTCCAGGCACCGTTCAGGCGAGCGAGTTTGAGCCCTTCAAGGACGAGCCGCCGGTCGAGCGGACACAAGGCGAACCTCCGCTGACCGTCAAAGTGCTGGTCAACTTCGCGCCGCAGAATATGCACTCCGCCGTTCTGCAGCCGATCGATACCGGCGCCCTGGTCTCGATCCTGCGCAGCATCGTTCGCGAGCCGCGAATCGCGAAGTTCTCGCTCGTCGCCTTCAACCTTCAGGAACAGCGTATCGTCTACCGGCAGGAGGACGCCGATCGTATCGACTTCCCAGCGCTCGGCGACGCGATCGAGTCGCTGAACCTCGGCACCGTCGATCTGCAGCGTCTCAGCCATAAGGATGGCGAAACTCAATTCCTCACCGACCTTATTCGTAGGGAGACGGGGGGGCATCGTCCCCCGGACGCTCTGATCTTCGCCGGTCCGAAAGCCATGCTCGACACGAAAGTCGCCGACGACTCCTTGGCCGATCTCGGGCAGCTCGATTACCCGGTCTTCTACATGAACTACAACCTGAACCCGCAGTTCAACCCGTGGAGAGACGCCATCGGCCACGCGGTAAAATTCTTTAAGGGGACCGAATTCACCATCAGCCGTCCTCGCGACCTTTGGTATGCCGTAACCGACATGGTGTCCCGCATCGTCAAGTCGAAGGGCGAGCGACGGACCACCGCGGCATCGGCGAGGTAGACTATGCGGACCGTAGGTGTCTTACCGATTGCCGTTCAAGCCCTTCTGCTCTTCGCCGCGACGCTGAGCGCTCAGCAACGGGTACATCCCGACAATCTGGCGCCGTTTGTTCCCACTCCGGAACCGGTTGTGGAGAAGATGCTGGAAGCGGCTGAACTGAAGCCCGACGAAACGCTCTACGATCTTGGCTGCGGCGACGGTCGCATTTTGTTCGTCGCGGCCCAGAAGTTCATGGCGAAGGCGGTTGGTGTCGAGCTCTCCGCCCGCCTGGTCAAGTCGACCACCGAGAAGGCAGAGAAGCTGGGATTGGCCGACCGCGTGTCGGTGGTCGAGGGCAATCTTCTCGACGTGGATATAAGCCCGGCGGACGTGGTCTCGATTTACCTGCTCCGGCTGTCCAATGAACGCCTCAAGCCGAACCTGAAAAAACAACTGAAACCGGGCACGCGCGTGGTTTCCCACGACTACGAAATCATGGGCTGGAAACCTTACCGCACGGAGAAAGTGTCGGTCCACCAGCGGACGCACACGATCTACGTCTACAAGATGCCCCCGGTAGAGCAGTAGGGCGGCGCTGTCCGATCGCGCTACAATCGACAAGCCCCACACCATGACGAGCGCTTTCGATGTCGCCGGAGTCGGTCTGAATGCGACCGACACGCTGCTGATCGTTCCCCGTTTCCCTCCCTACGCAGGCAAGATTCTTTTCGAAGAGGAGATTCTCAGCCCAGGCGGGCAGGTGGCCAGCGCCATGGTGGCGTGCGCCCGTCTCGGTCTCCGCGTGAAGTACATCGGAACGCTGGGCGACGACGAACGCGGGCGCATCCAGATGGCAAGTCTGAAGGCATCGGGCATCGACATCGAGGACGTGAAGGTCCGGCCAGGCTGCCCCAACCAGTCGGCCTACATTCTGATCGACCGTTCGACCGGAGAGCGGACGGTGCTCTGGCGGCGCCCCGACTGTCTGCGCCTTGATCCCTCGGAGATCCTCCCCGAACAGATCCTCGCTTGCCGCATGCTGCATATCGACGGTCACGACACTCCCGCCGTCGAAAAAGCAGCCAGGATCGCCCGCTCCGCGTCTATCCCCGTAACCGTGGATGTCGACACGCTGTATTACGGCTTTGACAGGGTGCTGCCACTGGTCGACTATCTGATTGCCAGCTCCGAGTTCCCGGTCCAGTGGACTGGCGAGGACGATCCGTTCAAGGCCCTGGAAGTGCTCCAGAACGAGTATGGGATGCGCGTCGCCGCGATGACGCTCGGAGCCCATGGGGCGCTGGCCCGTATGGAACGGCGATTCGTCTACTCGCCGGCGTACGTGGTCAACTGCATCGACACGACGGGCGCCGGAGACGTGTTTCACGGGGCTTTTTGTTATGCTGTCTTGAAGAGCATGCCTATCGAGGAGGCGCTAGACTTCTCCAATGCCCTGGCAGCTCTGAACTGCACGGCTCTGGGCGCGCGAGGGGGCATCCGCGGGGTGGAAGAAGCACGGGCGCTGATGCTCCGCGCAGAGCGCCGGTTCCATCCCGACTTCGCCTCGCACGCGGGACGATAGCGCATGATCCCTCTCCGAGACTCGCAGCGCAGCAATTCGACGCCGGTGATCACGATCGGGTTGATCGTGGTGAACGTCCTCGCTTTTCTGTACCAGACATCGCTCGACAGGTTCTCGCTGAACCACGTGATCATGGAGTACGGTGTCGTTCCGAGCCGGCTCCAACTCACCTCGCTTGTGACCTCGATGTTTCTCCACGGCGGCTGGATGCACCTGATCGGCAACATGTGGTTTCTGTGGATTTACGGCGACAACGTGGAGGACATCCTCGGCCACGCGAAATACCTGATCTTCTACCTGGCCTGCGGCGTGGCCGCCGCTCTGGCGCACGTTGCGCTGAACGGGGACTCGCGGGTGCCCACCATCGGTGCCAGCGGGGCCATCGCCGGCGTGATGGGCGCCTACATGGTGAAGTTCCCGCGGGCGCGCATTATCACCCTTATCTTTCTGTTCGTATTTGTGACGACGATCGAGATTCCCGCGTACGCGATCCTGCTTTACTGGTTCGTCATCCAGATCTTCAGCGGCGTAGGTTCCATAGGCTACTCGCAGATTTCGCAGGGCGGTGTGGCGTGGTTCGCTCACGTCGGCGGTTTTGTAACCGGCATCGTTCTGGTTATGCTCATGGGAACGCGGGAACCGTATCGCCTGCATCGGGAACTGCACTGGTAATGGACACTCCGGCTCACCCAATCGACATTCTCGCGATCGCTGCCCACCCTGACGATGTCGAACAGACCTGCGGCGGCACTCTGATCCGGATGGCCGAAGCCGGCTACCGGACCGGCGTGCTCGATCTGACCGCCGGCGATATGGGTACTCGTGGGACGCCGGAGCTCCGCATACAGGAGTCCGGGGAGGCGGCGAAACACATGCTGCTCTCCTGGCGCGGCAATGTGCGGATGCCCGATGCGCGCCTCGAAAATACGCTGGCCGCCCGCATGACGCTGGCAGTCAAGATCCGCGAACTGCGGCCCCGTGCCGTGATCCTGCCGTACTGGCAGGGAAGGCACCCGGATCACTACCGGACGAGCGAGATCGGCTATGAGGCCTGTTTCCTGGCAGGCTTGCGGAAGATTGACGAATACTCGGAGCCGCACCGCCCGCACAAGATCCTCTACGCATCGATGTACGCCAACGTCACACCGTCGTTCGTGGTGGACATCAGCGCCCAATTCGAACGGCGCATGTCCGCGCTTCTCAGCTACCGTTCGCAGTACGGAGAGATCTCGGACGGGGCTGCTCTGTTCCCGAAAGAATCGGAGATACGCGAGCGACTTGCGGCGATCGCGCGCTTTTATGGCAATCTGATCGGCGTTCGCTACGGTGAGCCGTTCGTGGTGAAGGAGACGATGCGCGTGGATGACGTCGTCGCCCTCGGCCCGCGGAGTTTGTGAAAAGCTGCGGCAGCTACCCCTTTTCCAAAGGCGTTACGGGATCGATGAACGGCCAGCACAGAGTGCCCAACAGATAGACGCCGGCCATGATGTACAGGTTCACGTTCCAGTCTCCGTCGGTCCAGCGCAGCACGTAGCCGGTCACGGTCGGCGCGGCGAACCCGGCCAAGTTCCCCATCATGTTCATCGAGCCGGAAAGCGTGCCCGCGTACTTCCCGCCGACGTCCATGCACGCGCCCCAGGCGCCGGGCATCACCAGGTCATTGGCGAAGCTCGCCATGCCCATCGCGACCATCGCCCAGAGCGGATCCTTCAGGTTGATCGACAGGATGATCAATAATCCAGCGCCGGCGAAGCCGATGCACGCGAGCAGCCGGCGGGCCGTGCGCGTGCTGCCGAGCCGCCGCGCCACCCGCGCCGAGATAAGCCCGCAGAACAGCGAACCGAATCCACCCAACAGCAGCGGAAAAATCGCGAGGTGCGACGCCTGCCGCGGGTCGAGACCCCGAAATTCCTGCAAGTACGTCGGCAGCCACGTGATGTAGAAGTACCACGGATACGACAGGAGGAAGTATTGCGCCCAGAGCAGCCAGACAGTTCGCGAGGAGACGAGTTTCTTCCAGGGCACATCACCGTGACCTGCAGCCATCTCCTCGGCGCCGGCCAGCAGCGCCAGTTCCGCCCCGTTGACACTCTTGTGGTCTCGGGGGTTGTCCTTGAACCAGCGTAAAAAGAACGCGCACCACACCAGGCCGAGGAGACCGAACAGCCCGAACGCCTGCCGCCAGCTCATATAATCGAACACCAGGATCACCAACGGCGGCGTGAACGCTCCGCCCCACCGGGCAAACGTCCACATGATGCCCTGGGCCCGCACCCGTTCGTGCTGGGGCAGCCAGGTTGTGAACGCCTTGGTCAGGTTGGGGAAGCAGCCCGCCTCGCCGGCGCCGAATAGGAAACGCACGCCCCAGAGAGAGGCCATGTTCCAGACCCAACCGGTCGCCGCAGTGAAAAACGACCACCACAATACGATCCGAACCAGCACCCGCTTGGGTCCCCAGGCGTCTCCCATCCATCCGCCGGGGATCTCGAACAGCGCGTAGGCGAGGGCGAACGCCGAGAAGACGTATCCCATCTGGACTTTGCTGAGTCCGAGATCGCGCATCATGTTCGGCGCCGCCATCGAGATGCAGACGCGATCGATGTAAGCGAGGATCGAGAGCGTGATCGCGAACACGATCACCCAGTAGCGCGCGCGGGTGGCTTTCTGAGCGAGTTGACTCGCTGACACGATGCGGCCCCTCCTGGCGAGAAACGGATATCACATCATGCGGCGGCTTGCGGATGCAAGCGAGACTGCTACTCGTGAGCTCCGAGTTCCTTCCCCAGCCATGTGAGGTAGCCCGGCGAGCCCTCCACGATCGCCACGGCAGCCACCTCCGGAACTTCGTACGAGTGAAGTTTTTCGATCTCGGCACGGAGCGCGTCGAACAGCCCGCGCCTGGACTTGATGATCAGTAGCGACTCCGGTGCGTCTTCGATTTCGTCTTTCCACCGGTAAATGCTTCGGGCGCCGGGGACGACGTTCACGCATGCCGCCAATCGCTTCTCGACCAGTTGCCGGCCGATTCGCGCAGCTTCTTCGGCTGTGCTACAGGTGCTCAATACCACGATTTTGTCGGTCATCGAGACCTCTTTATTTCTCGTAATGCTGGAAAATCCGGCAAAAGAGGATTATAAACAAGAGTGAGGGTGAACGACTTGCCAGATTCCCGCGTGAGGAAGATTGTTCGTGCTGCATGGCCTCTGGTCGCCCTGCTGGGGGTCGGAGTCTATGTGTACGCGACGCTTCGAAGTCCGCAGGGGCTCTCCGCGGTGCTGGAAAAACAGCGGCAAATTCGCGACCTTCAGCAGCAGAACGCGAACCTCGATCGCGACATCCAGCAGAAACGGGAACGCATCCGCAAGCTGAAGGAAGACCGGAACGAGCAGGAAATGGTGATCCGCGAGCGCTATCATTTGCTCAAAGAGGGTGAGACCAGCTTCATCCTTCAAGATCAGAAAAAGTAATCCCTCTCAAGTCTCCCGGCCGTCAATCCGGCCCCTTTTTCGATATACTGTGGCCGGTCTGCCCCGAGGGCTGTCCAGGAGAATACATCCATGCGATCTTCCAAACTCAGCCGCCGTGATTTCGCCGGAATTGCGCTCTGCGGAACAGTGGCGGGAAGCACCGCTGCCTCCGCCTCGAAGCTCGAGCCAAATCCGCCGGGCATCAAGATCTCTATCCAGTCCGGCAGCGACCCGACAGATGACGACTTAAACTTCGTCCGGCAGCTCGGCATCAGTTACATCAATCTCGGGACGCACGGCGAGCAGGCAACGGCCGAGAACTTCCTTCGGCTGCGCAATCGTGCGGAATCGTTCGGCCTGAAGGTGTGGAACATCGGCAACACCGACGTCCATAACATGGAGGAGGTTACGCTCAATCTTCCGGGCCGGGACCGGAAGATCGAGCAGTACAAGAACTACCTCCGTAACCTGGCCAAGGCGGGGATTCTCTACACTACATACGCCCACATGGGCAACGGGATCTGGAGCACCGCGCCGGAAGAAATCCGCGGCGGCGCCACTGCTCGCGCCTTCGACCTCGCAAAGGCTGAGCAAGGCGTATGGGCAGGAAAGGTTTTCAAGGGACCGCTGACGCACGGCCGCAAGTACACGAAGGAAGAGATCTGGGACAACTACACCTACTTCATCAAGCAGGTCGCGCCCCTCGCCGAGGAACTGGGCATCCGTATCGGAATCCATCCGGACGACCCGCCGGTGCCCGACCTGGGCGGCGTGCCGCGCTGCATCTTCGGCAGCTTCGACGGCTATAAGCGCGCCCTTGAAATCGCGAATAGCCCCAACGTGGGTATGTGCCTCTGTGTCGGCTGCTGGCTCGAGGGCGGAAAACTGATGGGGAAAGATCCGGTAGAAACGATCCGCTACTTCGGCGGGCAAAAAAAGCTCTTCAAGGTGCACTTCCGCAACGTGACTGCGCCGCTTCCGCACTTCGTCGAGACCTTCATCGATGAAGGCTACTTCGACATGTACAAAGTCATGAAGGCCCTTGTAGAGGTGAGATTCGACGGCAACGTGATCCCCGACCACGTTCCGGCCATGGTCGGCGGCCGCCATGCAGCCACCGCACACAGCATCGCCTACATGAAGTCGATGCTGGAACGCGCCACTAATGAAGCCGGCGGGCGGGCATGACATCTGCCGGGCGGATCGCGACACAGGCGTTAGGGCTTTACCTGGCCGTCTGCCTGCTTGCCTCCGGGGCCGAGTTGGCTCCCGATCACCCTCGCCTCGTGTTCCAGCCGGGGGATCGCCGCGGACATGGGCGCACGCTCGAGGAAATCCGGAAGCTCCACCGGACCGATAGCACGTTTCGCTCCATCATCGAGAAGGCCCTGGCGCTGGATCTCGAGAAACAGCACCCGGCGATGCCGGCGGCCTCCTGGATAGTCTCCGGTCAGGACCGCTACGCCGAGGCCGCCATCGAAAGGATGCTGTCCGCGCCGATCAGCAGGAGCGGCGAAGGTTCTTATTCCAACATCTGGTCGCACGCGCTTGCGTACGACTGGCTCTATCATCACCCGCGTTTTACACCCGAGAAGAAAGAGCGTGTCGCGGCGAAGATCGTTGAGCGGCTGGCGACAGAACTCGCGGGACTTGACGATAGCGGAATGGCCCTCTGGCACGGCCGCAACCAGGCGGCCAACGGGGCTATGGTGGCTGCGCTGGCCGTAGGCGATCTGCCCGGTCAGCGGGAGAACCTCACGCGGGCCACGGCCCACTATATCGAATCCCTTCGCGCGCTTCAGTTCTCCGAGGGTTGGCCGGAAGGGGCCAGCTACTGGATCTACAACCGCGCGGGCCCGTACGCCCTCGCCGCGGACTGTGTGATGACGGCGCTCGGTGTCGACTCCATCGGAGGCGTCCCGATCCGCGAGGTGATGCGCAAGATCGGTCTCTGGTCGCTCTATCAGTTTGCTCCGAACGGAGTCTTTGAGCCGTACGGCGACTCTGGCGGCTCTCTCCAACTTGGCGAGACGGGCTGGTGGGAACTCACCACCGACTACTTCGCGCGGCTCTCAAAGGATCCCTCCCTCATGGCCGGCGCGGACTACCTGCGGAACCGATCCCCAAATCCATACGGCCGCAGGCCGTACAGTTGGTGGGCAGTGCTGAGCTACGATCCCTCGGCGCGCCCGCGCCGCGGCTACGACCCAGTGAAGCCAGAAATCTGGATGCGAGCGCGATTGCCACAAACGATGCTCTTCGGACGCGATTCGATCGGCGTCGCTTTCCTGCGCGGCGAGTGGGGTGATCCCGACGAGCTCTACGCCACATTCAAGGCAGGCGATATGCTGGCCCACCACGACCACTACGATGTGGGCCATTTCGGCATTCAGTTCGGAGGACTGCTGGCGCCGCAGACCGGAATCTACGGGTCGGGTACGGATGGATACGACGGCGCCTACCGTTTGGGTTACGGCGTCCAGACGGTTTCGGTAAACAGTCTGCTGATTCTGGCGCCGGGTGAGACTTCCGCCGACTTGCGCTCCCGGAAGAACCCGGCTTGGACCTCGCTCTCCGGCGGGCAGCGGGTCATCTCGCCGACCGGCTTCTCGTGCGTCAGCCTGGACGACTTTCGCCAAAAGCTCCAAACGGGCCGTCATCTCGAACGCGGTGGTATTACTGCGTTCGAAAGCATCGCTGGTGAATTGGACTACATTGCGGCTGACATCACGGCGTCATACAACTCCACGAAATGGGCGGAGCCCGGTAACGAGCGAAAGGTCTCGCTGGTTACGCGGCAGTTTCTGTACCTCCGCCGCGAGCAAGCCTTCGTTGTCTACGATCGCGTGGAGACCACGAATGCGCGTTTTCTGCCGAAGTTTCTGCTGCACAGCCTGTCGAAGCCGGTGACGCAAAGCGAGAAGTTGCTCGCCGGCAACGACCCCGAAGATGGTATTCTCGAGACAACCGACCGCACCCTGCGCACCGCCGATCAGCGAGGAGAACTCACGCAACTGGTATTGTTGCCACGCGACGCGCGGGCGCTGAAGATCGGTGGTCCAAACTACTACGGCTATGTCGAAAGCGATGGCGACCAGGCGAACGGTTTCGACGGAGTGAATCTAAACGCTGGAGATCCGCGTATACCGCGAAAGACCGCTCAGCTTGGACTGTGGAGGACGGAAGTGGAGCCGGTCTTGTCCGGCACGAGCACTCGCTTCCTCAACGTCTTGCTTCCGCGGCTTGTGGCCCGATGCGGCAGCCTGCCGGCGGTGGAGCTGGCGGGATCCGGCGAAGGGGCCGATGCGGTCCGGGTCGGCAACACCGTCATTGTGTTCGGCCGACGGCCGGGAGCGCTCGATGGGGTCGAACTGGACCTGAGCCAGCCGGCAGAAGTCATTCTTGTCGATGCCGTGCCGGGCGTGCGTTACCGGGCCGGCGGCCGAACCGCGAC
>JAEHDI010001327.1 GCA_016880505.1 Bryobacterales bacterium
CCAATTGTGTCCTGTGCTGATGGGGTACAAAGGAACGCCGTTTCGGCCTGCGATGCGCACCAGCTCTGGCACTTCCGCAGCCTTGCGTGGCCGCACCGCGCCGAGGACCTCCCTGCTGGCCCCGGTCGTACAGCCTCCATAGCGTGCGCTCGCGGCAACAGCACCCATCACTGCCGCGTCCCCGAGCAGCGACCTCCACGCGTCAAGCGCCTCGCCGATGCTCATAAGCTCATGGAGAAGACTAGATGGTGTGCGGCGGACGCAACAGCGGAAGAACCAGCCGGCGCGCAAACAAGCCGACACCGCCCCACATTGTAACGAACCAGAGTTCAACTCCCCCGGGCGGTGCGTTCGGGTAACTCCACAACCCTGTCCAGGTGCCCACGTATTCGACCGCTGCCCCCACGAAGATCATGTACCCGATGTACGCCCAGTCGTATCTCTCGTGGAAAAATGCCAGCGTCAGAGCCAGCGCCGCGGAAGAGACGAGCAGAAGCAATGTCGGGTCCGTGATAGTCATGAACGGAACAGCGGTAATCAGAGCCAAGGCGAGGACAACGCGCCGATCTCCAGACGGTGTCGGGCCTCCGACCATCCTGACGACGTGGAGTAGGTAAAACCCCCACATGAAAAACTCCCAGACAGGCAGCCCGGCGAGGTCCGGGTGGGAGAACCGAAACACGCCCTTGGCACTAGCGGCCACATCCATCAGAGAGAAGAGAACGCAGATTGCGCAGAAGCAGACCAGCTCACGCCGGGTCAATCGCCAAAAGGTTATCCCCCAAACAGCAAGAAAGGCGAGTAGCTTACCCGGATTCGTCGGGACGAACGCGAGGACAACCAACGTCAAACCAAGTTGTGCGGCCGCAATGAGTCGATCGACGGCGGGAATCATGGGGCGGCACGCCCCTGTACCCTTGACGAGAAAAGACGAGAGCGGGTTTACTGATCGCGCAGCCCGCCAGCTGCGATGAGTTCGCGGAGCACCTCGTCGTAGAGCGGCCTCACATACCGATTCAGCGCTGCGATGGTTCGACGAACTCTAAACATCGACGGAATCCTCTGCCCCCGATGCTCGACCGGATCTCCGATCTGGACCATCTCTATCCCTAGCCTGGAGAAGTGGGTGGCAAGCCGCGGCTCCGACAGAAGAAACAACGTTTCGAGACCTTGAAGTTTGGCGGCCGCGATAATGCCAAAGTACAGCCCCCCGATCAAGATATACGGAAAGCGCGGCATTTGCTCGGTTCCAAAGTCTGCTTCCGTAACGGGTACCGGGACGTGCGCTTCTCCATTGCGACGCCGAAACTTCGAGATGACGGCCAGCCGCGACACCTCGGCTATCTTCGTTCGTAGTACGGGCTCCGAATCGATCAGCTCCCGCTTCAGCGCATGACCGCAGGTTCGCTCGAATGGCAAGGGCTGATCTATGGCGTCGGGTTTGGGCCGAACTAGCCTGGCACAGGCTATGAACTCGCCCGTGGCAATGTGTCGCACGAGGAGGGCGGTGGCATGAGTGTCGTATTGGTCTATCTCGCGGCCATCTGGGCGCTTCGGCTCAAATCC
>JAEHDI010001328.1 GCA_016880505.1 Bryobacterales bacterium
GGCTGCCCGGTGATGAAGGAGGGGTACCTGTACGCGAATGAGGCGCCCGGCTGGGGCATCGAGGTCAACGAGAAGGCCGCCGCCAAATACCCGTTCGGGTACGGCGAGCGCGGGGAACGCCAGCAACAGAACGGCGGCTGGGGCGAAGTCCGCCGCCGCGACGGCACGATCATCAAGCAGTAGGGTGGATGCTACAGCACCCGTCGCATCACCGGCCGCGTTTCCGACCGCCGCGCCACCTCGACAAAGCCGGCTTTCCGGAAGGCCGACACCAAGCCGGTGTAGGCGAAGACGTCGGGCATGTCGCCCTTTTTCGGCTCGACAGGATAGCCCTCGACGATCCGGGCGCCGCGCTTCTCTGCGTATGCGGCCGCCGCTTCGAGCAACTTCACCGCGAGTCCCTGCCGACGGTGCTTCTTCGCAATGAAAAAGCAAACGACCGACCATACCGGCTGGTCGTCCACCCGTTTCAGAATCCGGGACCGGTCGAGTACCGGAAACGACTCCCGAGGCTCCACCGAACACCACCCCACGGGCTCACCGCCGGAATAAGCCAGGATGCCCGGTGTGCCGCCCGCGGCCACGAGTCGCCTCATGGCACGCTTGTTGCCTTCGCCTTTGCCTTGGACGAACTCTTGCCGGGGGAGCCTCCACCACATACACCAGCAGCCACCGCAGGCGCCCCGGGCGCCGAAGAGCTTCTCCATGTCGGGCCACCTTGCGGAGGTTACTGGATGGAACTCGAAACCTGCCGTCATTTTCCTGGCCATACCGCCGATTCCGGCCCTCCTGTTTGTGCTATTCTAAGATGGTACAAAAACGAGATTTAGAGAAGACAAGGAGTTTGTACCCTAGCATGGCATTGGCGGCAGACGTCAAAAGCGAGACCATCGGGAAGTTTCGGCAGCACGAGTCGGATACTGGCTCGCCCGAGGTGCAGATCGCTCTCTTGAGCCGGCGAATCGCGGAACTCACCGAGCATTTCAAGTCCCATCAAAAGGACCACCACTCGCGGAGAGGCCTGCTGACCATGGTTGCTCAGCGCCGACGGCTTCTGAAATACCTGAAGGATCGCAGTCCGGAACGGTATCAGACGCTGATTCAGGAACTCGGCATCCGCCGCTAGGGCGGGCTCCCAAGGCAGGGGCGGGCCGAAAGCCCATTGCGATACGAAGATTCTTCACCACTGGGGAAGTTAGAAATCGCTGGGGTAGTGGACCCGCCAAGCGACGTCCCGGTAAGGGACGTCACTCCCACCATTGTCAACTCCAGTCTCACACGTAAGCCGGCGAATGACGCCGGTCTGAGACACCGCATGCCGAAAATCGGCTGAGGTTGGAGAATCCCATGGTACATAGAACAGAAATCGACCTAGGTGGTCGAAAAATCAGCCTGGAGACAGGCAAAGTCGCAAAACAGGCCAACGGCTCGGTTGTTGTCCGTTCCGGCGATTCGGTGGTGCTGGTCACCGCCTGCGCCAACGAAGAACCGAAGCCCGGCGCCTCCTTTTTCCCGCTCACGGTGGACTACCGTGAGTACACGTACGCCGCCGGCCGTTTTCCGGGCGGCTTCATCAAGCGCGAGGGACGTCCCACGGAGAAGGAGATCCTGACGAGCCGTCTGATCGACCGTCCTATCCGTCCCCTCTTTCCCGAAGGTTTTTCCTGCGAGACCCAGGTGATCGGCCTCGTGCTCTCGGCCGATCCCGAACTCGACCCCGGACCACTAGCGATCGTCGGCGCTGCAGCGGCGCTAGCCATTTCCGACGTTCCGTTCCACCACGTTCTGGGCGGTCTCCGCGTCGCGATGGTGAACGGCGAACTGATCGCCAACCCGACATACTCGGAAACCCGCGAGGCGAAGCTGAACATCATGGTCGCCGCCACCGACGACGGAATCGTGATGGTGGAGGCCGCCGCCCTGCAGGCGACCGAGGCGGAGGTCCTCGCAGCCATCGAATTCGGCCATCAGTCGTGCCGGAAGATCACAGCCGCCATTCGCGAACTCGTCGCGGCCGCGGGCAAGACCAAGCGGCTGTTCGAGCCGCCCGCGATCAACCAGGAGATGTACGACCAGATCGCCGCCCAGTACCGCGCCGAGCTGAGCGACGCGCTCAACACCGAGAAGTACCCGAAGCTCGAGAGCTACTCGAAAGTGAAAGCGGTGCGCGCCAAAGCTGTGGAAGCCTATCCCGAGGAACAGCAGGTCGAGGCAGTCGACTTGTTCGATCGATTGAAAGAGCGCGTTTTCCGCGACGAGATGCTGAAAGACCGCCGCCGTCCCGATGGCCGGGCCTTCGACCAGATCCGGAAGATCGACATCGAGGTTGGCATGCTGCCGCGCACGCACGGCTCCGCCTTGTTCACCCGCGGCGAGACCCAGGCGCTGGTTACGACAACCCTGGGAACAAAAGACGACGAGCAGAGGATGGAACTGCTCGAAGCCGGCGAGACCTCGAAGCGTTTCATGCTGCACTACAACTTCCCGCCATTCAGCGTGGGTGAAGTGGCCTTCCTGCGCGGCGCAGGCCGCCGTGAAATCGGCCACGGAGCGCTCGCCGAGAGGTCTCTGCTTCCGGTGATCCCCGACGAGAAGACGTTCCCCTACACGTTGCGGGTGGTGAGCGACATCCTCGAGTCCAACGGCTCGAGTTCGATGGCGACCGTGTGCGGCGCGAGCCTGGCTTTGATGGACGCCGGCGCGCCGATCGTTGCGCCAGTGGCCGGTATCGCGATGGGCCTGGTCAAGGAGGGTGACGACTTCGCCGTCCTTACGGACATCGCGGGCGCCGAGGACCACTACGGCGACATGGACTTCAAAGTCGCCGGAACCCGCGAGGGCATCACCGCCCTCCAGATGGACATCAAGGTTCAGAACATCACCACCAAGCTGATGGAGCAGGCGCTTGAGCAGGCGCGGCAAGCGAGGCTCTTTATCCTGGACAAGATGCACGAGGTGATCGAGTCTCCACGCGCGGCCCTGTCACCTTATGCCCCGCGCATTTACACGTTGACCATCCCGCAGGACAAGATCCGCGAATTGATCGGACCGGGCGGGAAGGTCATCCGCGGCATCATCGAGCAGACCGGCGTGAAGATCGACGTAGAGGACGACGGCACGGTGAACATCTTCGCCACCGACGGCGCCTCCGCCGACAAGGCCATCCAGATGGTGACCGACATCGCCGCCGTCGCCGAGGTCGGCAAGACGTATCTTGGCACGGTTGTGCGGCTGGTGGATTTCGGCGCTTTCGTCGAGATCTTTCCCGGCACTGACGGCCTGCTGCACATCAGCGAGATCTCGGAGAACCGGATTCGGAACGTCCGCGACGAACTGAAGGAAGGCGACCAGATCCTGGTGAAGGTCCTCGCCCTGGAGGGCAACAAGATCCGTCTCAGCCGCAAAGCGGTGCTTCGCGAGCAGCGCGAAAAGCTGAAGACCGCAAAGAACTAAGTGGCCAGGTAACCCGTGGCTTACGGCACGTGGGTGTTCCACCGGCTATAAGCCGCGGGTTACGGGAGCTATCCGCGTAGTCCCGCTAGTACCCCGCGCATGTAGGCGAACGACTCCCGCATTCCCGGCAGCGGGTTGTCCTCGTCAATTTCGTACTCAAGCATCACACCATCTTTGTAGTCGAGCTTCTTGAGCAGCCGCAGCATGGCGGCCACCGGCAGGATGCCTTCTCCGACCGGTACGTTCCGGGCGTTGCGGCTTGTGTCGACCATGTCCTTCGCGTGGATATCGAACAGCCGCTTGCCCGCCTTGTCGATCCACTCGAGGACATCCTGACCTGACCGAGCGGTGTGGCCGATATCCATGCAGAGGCCCATGCGTGGGTCCGTCCCGCGGATCGCCTCCAGCACGCTCTGCGGTGTCGGGAACTCTTTGTCCTCGGGGCCGTGGTTGTGAATCGCCGCGCGGATATTGTACTCCTTGACGAGCTTCTCGACTTCCCCAACCAGAGGCCGCTTCGGCGCGCAGATCATCATCGGCATGCCGGCGCCTTTGGCGTAGTCGAACATGCGCCGGAGGTCTTCCTGTTTTTCGAGGTAGATCACGCCGCCGCTCAGGATCTGGAGGCCGGCGCTCTCACACTCTTTCCGCGCCGCCGCCAGTTCCTCGGGCGTGCTGTTGTACGCCAGGTGGAACTCCTTGATGCAGATGTAAGGCGTGCGCAGGCTACGGACCATCTCGATCGCCCGCGCGCGGGGAAACTTCCGCAGCGAGTAGCTGGCCACGCCAAGTTTGATGTCGTCTCGGGCGAATTCCGCCGGCGCGTCCGAGCCGAACCCACGCAGCGCAGCAAGCCCCGCCGCCCCAGCCAGGCACGCCCGGCGGCTCAGTATCGGTGATGCCATCGGTTTGCCCTCCTTTCCAAAGTTCCGGCCGCTATTTCTGCTGCTTCTTCTTCCAACGCTCGAGGCCGATGTTGTCAAGATACGGCCTGGCGGCGTTCGCGACCTCTTCGGCCCGTTCGCGTGGGACCACGACCACGCCGTCGCCGTCGCCGACCACGAGGTCTCCCGGACGCACCAGCACGCCGCCGCACATCACCGGCCGGTTCACCGACTCGAGTTCATTCCTGCCGGGTCGAAGCCCGCGGCCGAGACGTTTATAGTAGACCGGAATCCGCTGGTGGATGATCTCATCCGTGTCGCCCACACCGCCGCTCGTCACGACGCCGAGCATGCCTCGCTTCTGCCAGGACTTGATGTTGCTGGAACCGATCGAGCGCGTGTCACCGTCCTGGTTGCCGTCGATCACGAGGACCGAACTCGGATGCAAAACGTCCATGAATGCCTCGGACGTCAGTTCCTTGTACCATCGCCCGACGGTCTCGTCAGGCATTTTCGGCTCACGCTTGTTGGAGGGGACGTAGCGCGCGGTCACCGCGATGCCGATGATCCGGTGCGTGTAGTTGTCCGTGTCCCGCCATAGGGTTTTGATGTCAGGCTCCATGATCCCGACATCGGCGAGACCGATGGCGTCTAGGCCGTCGGAGACATCAGACACGCGTAATCCCTCGTACATCTTGAGGATTTTCTCGTTCTCTTCCTGGCTGTACTGCCGGAACGGCATGTACGTCTTGACCTTCTCTTTGTTGGCGGATTGCGCTTGCGCCGCGGCGGGCGCCGGAAGGCAGAGCATCGCGGCCGCAATCGCGGGGAGAAGCTGGATGGTGTGATTTCGCATGATCGTCTCTCCTGAAGCCC
>JAEHDI010001329.1 GCA_016880505.1 Bryobacterales bacterium
ACTGGGTCGCGGTCACTCTCACGGGTGTCAAGAACCCGAAGCTGGCGCCGGGCACGGAAATCGAAGTAAAGGCCGGCACAAACTATCAGAAGAAGGTCTACACGGGGCTGCCGCTCAGTTTCGGTTTGCGCAACTTCCAGCAGGTGGACGCCGTCCGCATCACGTGGCCGAATGGGATGATCCAGAACGAGACCAGGCAGCCTGCCAACCGCATGCTGAAGTTCCAGGAAGCGCCGAAGCTGTCCGGGTCGTGTCCGATGATCTTCACCTGGAACGGCCAGCGGTTCGAGTTCATCACCGACGTGCTCGGTGTCGCCCCGTTGGGAGCGAGCGCGGGTAACGGCCAGTTCTTCGCGGTGGATCACGACGAATACGTCCAGATCCCCGGCCGGATGCTCGTCCCACGCGAAGGGCGCTACGAAGTACGGATCACCGAGGAGTTGAGCGAGGTGTCCTACCTTGACCAGGCGCGGCTGATTGCCGTGGACCATCCGTCGAACGTCGAGATCCTCAGCAACGACAAGTGGAAGAGCCCGCCATTTCCGGAGTTCCGGCTGTACGGCGTGAATCACCGGGTCTATCCGCGGCGGGCGCGGAATCACCGGGGCAGCGATGTCCTCGATCGCCTCGTGCGGCGTGACCTGAGGTACGTTGACGGATTCGCGCGGGATTACGAGGGGGCCGCGGAACAGCATTGGGTGGAACTGGACTTTGGTGACGCAGCGCGCTCCAACCGGGCGATCCTGGTGTTAAACGGATGGGTGGACTGGGCTGACGGCAGCACGTTCCTCAGGGTGTCGCAACAGAAGGGCGGGGGATTACAGCCGCCGTATCTGCAAGTGAAGGACGAGCGCGGCGAGTGGCGGACGGTAGTCGAAGACATGGGGATGCCGTCCGGAAAAACAAAGACGCTTGCGGTCGATCTGACCGGGAAGTTTCTCTCGAAGTCTCGCGAAGTGAGGATCGTGACCAGCATGTGCGTGTACTGGGACGAGATTTTCCTCGGAGAGGATTCGCGCGCGCCGGAGGTCTGGCTCACTGCCATGGACGCCTCGGACGCGGACTTACGGTTCCGCGGCTTCTCCAAGGTCCTGATTCACCCGGAACGCAAACAGCCGGAGCGTTTCGTCTACGACGAGGTGCGTCCGGTTTCGACGTGGAACCCGACGCCGGGGTGGTACACGCGGTACGGAGACGTGCGGGAACTGATGCGCGTCGTGGACGACCGGCTGGTTGTGATGGGCCCCGGGGATGAACTGCAGCTCAGCTACGATGCGGCGCGGCTGCCGTCCTTGCCGGAGGGTTGGACGCGGAACTTCCTCTTGCTGGTGGATGGCTGGGAGAAGGATCGCGACGCCAACACGGCTTACTCACAGACGGTGGAGCCGCTGCCGTTCCACGGCATGACCCGCTACCCGTACGGGCCCGCGGAGCGCCATCCGGACGAAGCCTACCGGACGCTGTGGAACACCCGTCCGGCCCTGCGCCTCATCCCCCCGCTTGCTGGCGACTGACCCGCGAGTTTCTGAACTCTGAACTATTGGCCCGCGACGCCTTCCGAGCCGCAACCAAAGGGAGCGGCAACCAGCCACTGCTCACCTTGCGTGTCCGACCACCACCGTGTGAGGGCCGTTGGGAACGGGATGCGCGCTCATGCGCTCAAACCCTGCCTCACGGTGCATCTCCTCCAGTTCCCGGAACGTATACGCGTCGCCGGAGGCTGTGCTGGCAAGCATGACCATGCTGAAAGCCGCTGCCATGGGCGGGGATACGCGGTCTTCATTCGGCACGAACTCCAGCGTTGCCGCGCGTCCGCCCGGCTTCAGCGATGCGTGTACTTTCTTGAGCAGGCCGACGCAGGTGGGCGGATCGAAGTGGTGCAGAAAGTTGGTGAGCAGAACGACGTCGTACGGGCCGCCGTACTCCACGTCGAATGCGCTGCCCGCCAACGTTGTGTAACGATCCTGCACGCCCGCCTTCCGCGCGTTCTCTCTCGCGACTTCCAGTACCGGCGCCCAATCGAGCGCCACAATCTGGGCTCCCGGGCGTTGCTTTGCTACTTCGATGCCGAACAGTCCGTGCCCCGCGGCGATGTCGAGGACGCGCACCGCTCCGGACAGCCCATCCAAAGCGATCTCTCCGAGTGGAGCGGCCATGGGCGCCATCATCGGCGCCATGCTGTGCGCGAACTCCACCCAGACGGGGTTTTCCGGTTCGACCGTACCCTCCCCCGGGAGGATCGTCCGCCCATTCCGCACGATGTCCGCAAGGCGAAGGTAAGGCTCGTACATCGTCGGATTTCCGAGGAAAAGCGCAGTCGATGCCACACAAGCCGGCGAACTCGGGTCGAGAAACACTCTGCTGGTCGGGGTATGCCGGTACAGGCCGTTCTCCTTGGCGAGCAGTTCGATGACCACCAGGTAATCGCACAGAATGCGAATACCTCGCTCGGAGGCCGAGCATCGCCCGGCGAGTGAGGCGACATCACCCGGCCCTTCGCCAATCGCCCGAAACAGGTCCAATTCGATCGCTGCGCGCAACGCCGCGGAGCGCTGGTACGCCACCAGTGTGTCGAAGACGAGCGCGGGAGACGGTGCCATCCCCGCTTGAGTCCCAGTTGCCATTTGAAACCTCCCAGTTTCAGTAAAGTGTCGATACGTTCCCAGACGACACTAATCTAAGTCTACCTTGACCCGCTGTTCAATCGTGCTGGCCGTATTTTGCCCCGGTGATACAATTGAAATTCTGGGAAGGAGACAAACCTACATGCGTGGCAATGAAAAAGTGATCGCTGTCCTGAATGAAATGCTGAAAGAAGAGCTCACCGCCATCAACCAGTACTTTGTCCATGCTGAGATGTGCGAGAACTGGGGCTACAAGAAACTGAGCGGCTACATCAAGAAGCAGTCCATCGGCGAGATGAAGCATGCTGAGTCCCTTCTGGAGCGCATACTGTTTCTCGACGGGACTCCGCAGATGGCTCAGCCGCTTGCGCTGAAGATCGGCGACAGCGTAAAGGCCCAGCTGGCGAACGACCTCGCGCTGGAGGTATCCGCCGTGGCTTCTTACAACAAAGCAGTGAAGCTGGCGACGGAACAGGGAGACAATGGCTCCCGCGACCTGCTCACTCGGCTCCTGAAGGACGAGGAAGAGCACGTCGATTTCCTCGAGGCCCAGCTTAACCTCATCAAAGAGGTGGGTTACCAGAACTATCTTGCTCTCCAGATGGGGGAGGGCGAGTAAGCTGCTCCGCGGCCGCCAGACGCCTGCCAGCCGCAGAATTTCCATGGGCAACCGGCACAGGAGAACCTTATTCCTCCTGTGCCTTTGCCTGCTCAGTCTTCCTCCACATCGAGCTTTTGCGCAGCGCAGCCTGGCCGGAGCTGTCCAGACCCGCCTGGCGATCGAACGGTTGAATGTTCTCGGCAGCGTGCTGATGATCCCCGAGGATCGGGCAGCTCAAGATCAGGCTCGAGGGCGCCGGGCAGAAGAAGGTGACGGTGAAGATGGATGACCAGGTGGTCAGCCCGGCGCTCTTGGGCGTCTACCGGCCGATCGATCCAGGC
>JAEHDI010001330.1 GCA_016880505.1 Bryobacterales bacterium
GGAGCTCCTCAGTGACCTGCGTCTGGAAGAGGCCCGTGTGATTGGAGGTGGGGCAAAAAGTGGATTCTGGAACCAGATGAAGGCGGATATCCTCCAGGTGCCTTTCCGGAGAGTGCTGCGCGCGGAGAGCGCCACTTGGGGCTGCGCTCTGATCGCCGCAAAGGCGGCTGGGCTCATCGACGACATTGCGCAAAAGGCTCTGGAAACAAGTCCGGTGTCGGAAGAGGCGGTCGATCCCAATCCGGAATTCAGAGAGATCTACCGCCGGTGCACCGATGAATACATCTCTTGGCAGCGGAGACTCAAGGAAGGATTTGAACAAAATGGCTGAAGCCGTTCGAGTTTGCCTCGTGGGGGCAGGTAGGGCCGGTCAGGTTCACGCGGATTCCCTAGTGAACCACATTCCCGGCGCGCGAATGGTCTCACTGGTGGACTCGCGGCCCGAGCCTCGGCAATCGACCGCCGACAAGTTCGGAATCGAGGCGCGCTACGCATCGCTTGAGGAGGCGCTTGCCGGCGAGCCATTCGACGCCGTCGTCCTCACTACACCCACGTTTACGCACCGCGACCTCACTCTTCTCGCCGCCCAGCACGGCAAGCACATTCTGTGCGAGAAGCCGATGGCGTTGGACGTGGCCGAGTGTGACGACATGATCGCCGCGGCGGCGCGCGGCAACGTGATACTGCAGATCGGTTTCATGCGCCGCTTTGATCCGGAATTCGAAGCGGCCGCAGCCAGGCTGGGAGACGGCGCCATCGGACAACCGATGATCATCAAGTCCCTGACGCACGGCCCCGGCCTGCCGCCGGAATGGGCCAGGGACCTGAGAACTTCCAACGGAATGTTCGCCGAAGTCAACAGTCACGACTGGGATTGTGTTCGCTGGCTGGCTGGCTCAAATCCGAAACGGGTGTATGCGGAGGTCGCCAATTTCAAGGGCGAGAAACGAGGGATTGAGGCGGAGCATTTCTACGACTGTGGACTCGCCGAGATCCGCTTCGAAAGCGGCGCGATCGCTTCGATCTCTGGGGTATGCCCATGCGAGTACGGTTACGACGCCAGGGTGGAGATCATTGGCGAAAAGGGCATCCTGCAGGTTGGGGATCTGCGGGGACAGGCAGTCGTCGTCTGCACCAACCGTGACGAAGGCATTATCTCCCCGATCTATCGCACCTGGCCTCAGCGTTTCGCTGAAGCTTACATCCGCGAGATGAAGCACTTCTTAGAGTGCGTCCGCACTGGTACGCCTCCCCGCGTGACTGGTGACGATGGCAAGTGGGCGGTGGCCAGCGTTCTGGCGGCGACGCGCTCTTTTCTGGAAGAACGCCCCGTGCTCTTGAGCGAAATCATGACGCCACTGGAGCGGGCACGGTGAGTCGAATGCTTGCGGCCGTGTACCACGGACCCGAGGATCTGAGGCTGGAAGAGCGGCCGATCCCCCGGATCGGCGATCGGGAATTGCTTCTCAAAGTGCATGCCGCCAGCATCTGCGCGACGGACTTGCGGATCTTCAGTGGCCAGCACCGGAAATATGGCGCAGACACCAGACGGATACCCGGTCACGAACTCGTCGGAACAATCGCTGAGGTGGGAAGCGGCATCCACGAGTTCGGGGTCGGCCGGCGCGTGTTCATCGCCCCGAACATCGGCTGCGGCCGATGTCCTCTCTGCTGGCGTGGCGTCAATAATCTGTGTCCGGACTATGATGCGTTCGGCATCACTTTGGATGGCGGGTTCGCCGAGTACATGCGCGTCCCTGAAGCGGCAGTCGAACAAGGCAACGTGATTCCGCTAGCCGACAGCGTCGACACAGCCGCAGCCCCACTGATTGAACCCTTTGCCTGTGTGCTGCACGGCCAGGATCGGGTGTCAGTCGCCAAAGATGACGTTGTTCTCATTCAAGGCGCCGGGCCCATCGGATTGATGCATTTGCTGCTGGCGAAGAGAAACGGAGCGGCCCGCGTAATCGTCAGCGATCAGTTTCCCGACAGACTGCGCAAGGCGACAGAGCTGGGCGCCGACCACGTCGTGAATTTCACTACGGACGATGTTGTGGAGGCCGTAGCTAGGGCGAGCGGTGGTGCGGGGGCCAATGTGGTTTTAGTCGCTGCGCCCGCGCACAAAGCGATGGAAGAAGCCCTCTCTCTAGCGGCGCCTGAGGGACGAATCAACTACTTCGCCGGACTCCCGAAGGACCGCCCAGAGATTCGCTTCAACGCCAATCTCGTTCACTACAAGGAACTGATCGTGACTGGCTCGACCGGGTGCAGCACTAGCGACTGCCGCCGCGCCGCTGAAATCGTCTGCTCCGGTGCTGTCGATCTCAGCGTGCTTATTACCGGACGCTACCCGTTGGGTGAGGTCCAGGCGGCGTTCCAAGCAGCCCGGCGCGGCAGCAGCTTGAAAGTGGTCATGGAACTGGATTGAGCGAGAGCTGGAGGAAGCGTTGATGAAGGACCACCCATTCAGTTTGGATCTCGGCTCGGACCTGTCGGTGACGGGCTCGGGGCCTTATGACAGCCATCTCGTCCGTAAATTGTCCGACCTCCGTGGCTACTTCGCCGATCGGCAAGCCTTCGAAGAGCTTCTTCACAGGGAGGACCCAGTCATTTACGAAGTGTTGGAGATTCGGCGTCCAGAGGTCTCCGGTGAGCTGCTCAGCGGGCTGTCGATCGTCCATCCCGGCCGAGTCGGGGACGAGTACAACATGACCAAGGGGCATTTCCATTCGGTTCGTGAGACGGCTGAGATCTATTACGTGCTCAAAGGACACGGCCTGCTGCTTATGGAGAACGAAGCCGGTGAGTGGGCCGCCGAGGAGGTCGTCCCTGGCCGGATTGTGTATGTTCCGCCGTGCTGGGCGCACCGGTCGGTCAATTTGGCCTTGGGTGAAGACCTGATCACGTTCTTCGTCTATCCCGGGCATGCGGGTCACGACTACGGCAGCATCGCCAGCAGCGGTTTCCGGAAGCTTGTACTTCACGTCGATGGGGGCTACAAGGTGGTCGACAATCCGGCGTGGAAACCGCCTGCAGGCCCAGGGTAGGTAGCGCCGGATGATGACGCCCGTGCAGCGGGCCCACTACTCGTTCAGCGGCAGCGGTAGGAAGTCCCAGTCGAGAATCATCTTCTCCTGAAGCGCTTCAGTCAGCTTCCGCTGGACCGAGGCCAGCTCCGCGCGGCCGGCGAGGTTGCTCATCTCCACCGGGTCGGACTCGAGGTCGTAAAGCTCGAGCACCTGCCGGGGGCCGAAGTAGGCGCGGTCGAACTTGGGGTCCAGCCGGCCCCAGTAGTGTTCGTCCGTCATTTCGAGCCAGCTTCGCTCGGTGTAGCTGTCAACCGGCGAGTAGCGCATTTGCGGTGTGCAGTTGTAGATCAGCTTGTATCGGTCCGAACGGACCATGCGTGAAAGATCGAACGTGTGCGTGGTCACGCTCTCGGTGAACGGGCGCGAACCGTGCGTCAGCCGCGCGGCGAAGACATGCTCGCGGCGGGGGCCCGCCTGGCCGCGCAAGAGGTTGAGGAAGCTCTGGCCCGACATGACTTTCGGAACCGACAGCCCGGCTGCCTCAAGAAACGTGGGGCCGACGTCCTCGCCGGAAAGTGGCGTGTTGCTAACCGAGCCGGGACGGATGCGGCCCGGCCATCGCGCCAGGCAGGGCACGTTCAGGCCGGGGTCGTACAGCGAGCCTTTGCCGTGCGGGAATGGGAACCCGTTGTCGCCCATGAACAGGACGAGTGTGTTCGCGGCGAAGCCGCGGCGCTCCAGGATGTCGAGAACCGACTGGAACTCTCCATCCATGCGGGCGATCTCGTCGTAGTAGCGCCCCAGGTCCTCGCGGACGCCGGGGAGGTCGGGCAAGTA
>JAEHDI010001331.1 GCA_016880505.1 Bryobacterales bacterium
AAGTCCTGGACGACGTCGACTCGGTGGGCGAATGAGATGATCGCCACTTCACCCTGGTCGCCAACCACCAGACCCTGGAGCAGCGAGCCGATCTTCTGTATTTTCGGCAGGACCGCCTGCGTCGCCCAGCTCGTCTGTATGGCGACAACCAGCGAGATTGGGACGAAGGAGACGTCTACCTTGATGTCCTGCGGCTTGGTGTTGTCCAGGAGGCGGAAGTTCTCCGGCTGCAGGCCGTGAACGTAGCGTCCCTGGTGATCGGTCACCGTCACTGGCGCCGACACCACGTTAACGGTGGCGCGGAATACCTGGTCTGACGTATCCGGCTGTTGCGCTAGCAGCGCAACGGCCAAAAGCCCCGAACATAGGCATCGAATAGTGGTCATGTTTTCAACTAGTTGACGTTAGGGACCGTACTTCGGTTTCGCCGGGACGGCGTGTTCAGTCTCGCCGCGCAACAACTCGAGAATGTGCGGCACTAACTCCACGATAGCATCGACGGACTCCACCGCGCCGCGCGGGGAGCCGGGAAGATTCACAATGAGCGTCTTTCCCCGGATGCCGCCGATGCCCCGCGAAAGAACGGCCAGCGGCGTCGAGTTCCGGCCGTGAGCGCGCATGACCTCACCCAGCCCAGGGATCTCTTTCTCGATAATGCTCCGCGTCGCCTCGGGAGTCACGTCGCGAGCGGCAACGCCGGTGCCGCCGGTTGTGAAGATGGCGGAAATGCGGCCGCCGTCGGCGAGAGCGGCGAGCCGCGTGGCGATGATTTCGGCCTCGTCGGGAACCACTTCCACCACCGCAACCTGCCACCCGACTTCTTCCAGCCGGCGCTTCACGGCGGGTCCGGAAAGGTCACTGCGGCTTCCCGCGTGGGCCGAGTCGCTGATCGTCAGGACAGCCGCTCGAATCATGCTTTCCTTCCGCGAGCCGGGCGCCGGAAGTCTCCACTCTTACCGCCGGTCTTCTCGATGAGATAGACGTCCTGGATTTCGATCGACTTGTCCAGAGCCTTGGTCATGTCGTACACCGTGAGAGCCGCCACCGACGCCGCGGTGAGCGCCTCCATCTCCACTCCGGTGGGCCCGGTCGTCGAGGCCGTCGCGACGATTCGCACCCCGTCCCTTTCGACGCGCACGTCCACATCGGCATGACTGACGATCAGCGGGTGGCAAAGAGGAATCAGTTCGGACGTTCTCTTGGCGGCGGCGATGCCCGCGATGCGGGCGATCTCGAGCGGATTCCCCTTCGGGTTTTCCGGCAGCTTCCGCAGGACCGCGCGTCGGATACGGACAAACGCCTGCGCGGACGCGGTACGTTTGGTGTCCGGCTTGCCGGATACATCCACCATTCGGGCGGCGCCGGCATCGTCATAGTGCGACAGCTTCTTCATTTGAGCAGCACTCCGATAAGCTCCCCGGTCGCCCAACGCTCGCGCTCGGGCTCGGCCACCAGAAACACGTTGGCGCGGGCAAGCGCAGGAACGTCCGAGGATCCCTGCCAGGGAAGGGGCGTCACCTCGGCCCCGTCCGGACTCAGAAGCGCAGGCAGGAAGCGCGTCAGACCGGTCTTGTGCCGGAAGTCCTTCGTAAGCCGGGCCTGGAAGATCGGAAGCGCGACGCCGCTTTGCCCGCCAAGCAGTTCCACGGCGGCCGAGGCGAAGAGACGGAACGTCACCATGGTCGAAGCGGGATTCCCCGGGAGCCCGAAGAAAAAAGTTCCGCGCGCGCGGCCGAATACGAGAGGCTGGCCGGGCTGAATGAGGACGCGGTCGAAGTGAAACTCCGCGCCGAGGCCGGCCAGGACCCGTTCGACGATGTCGTACTTTCCCGCGGAGACTCCGCCCGACAGTAGAAGCAGATCGGCCCGCAGGCCGCGCTCGACGAGCTTGCGCGTCGCCTCGTGCTCGTCACGCGCTACCGGAAGGATCTCCGAGACGCCGCCAGCCGCGGAGACTTGAACTGCCAGCGAGAAGGCGTTGGAGTTTCGCACCTGGTGGTCGAGCGCCTCCTCCCCGACGGGCACGACCTCGTCGCCGGTGGCAACGATGGCGACGCGGGGCTTCGCGTATACCTTTATCGCGGTGTTGCCAATGGTTGCCGCCAGTGCAATGGTGCTGAAGTCGAGTCGCCGTCCCGGCTCGAGAAGGCGGGCGCCGCGGCGAGCCTCCGAGGCCCGCGGATTCACAAACTGGCCCGGCTTCGTGTCGCCTTCCACAACCACGAAGCCGCCGTCCCGCCGCACGTGCTCGACCATCACGACGGTGTCGGCGCCTTCCGGCAGGGGCGCTCCGGTCATGATCTCGACCGCCTCGCCCGGTCCGACAACGCCTTTGTAAACCTCGCCCGCGCGGACTTCGCCGACAATCCTGAGCCGTCCGGGAAGGTCAGCGTGCCACACGGCAAAACCGTCTCGAATGGAGCGCGCCAACGGCGGGTAGTCGCGGTCCGCCACGAGGTCTTCTGCGAGGACGCGGCCGGCGGCGTCGAGCAAGCGTGCTTCTTCGACCGGCGGCAGCGGGCGCGCCGCGGTGATCGTCGAGCAGACGCACTCCCGTGCCTCCCGAAAGGAAAGAGTCGGCACGAAGTTCATTCTAGCAACCAGGAAGTTGACTCACTTGCACACTGAGGGACTCGGCCGGAGCAGCCAAGCAACCTGCCCACAGCGAAGGGTGCGGCGGTGCTCAGGTGCTGTAATCTCGGTAGGGGCAGTTTTGTGCGGGCGCAAACCAGCAACGTCGTCCTAAGGTTCAGTCGGGTGTGCCTCTCGGCCGGCATTGCCGGAGGGATCGCCTTTGTGGACTTCAGGTTCGTTCACGTCAACAGCACGACAGTGGCTCTGATGATGGTGCTGGTCGTGCTTGCAGTCGCTACCCGGTGGGGACTTCCGGAATCAATGGGCGCCTCCCTGGCCGGGATGCTCTGTCTCAACTACTTTTTCCTGCCGCCCGTAGGCAAGTGGACAATCGCGGACCCTCAGAACTGGGTGGCGTTGTGCGTGTTCGTGATCACCGCGGTCGTAGCGAGTCAGCTTTCAGCAAGGGCGAAACGCCGGACTGCCGAGGCCAACAGCCGCCGGCGAGAGATGGAACGCCTTTATGTGTTGAGCAGGTCTCTCATGCGGATGGATACGGAATCTCCGTTCGCGCGGCAGATCGCATCCCGTATCGCCGAGGTGTTCGCGCTGGACCGTGTGGTGTTCTATGACCGTGACGACGATGCGGTCTATGGACCGGAATCTATGGATATGGC
>JAEHDI010001332.1 GCA_016880505.1 Bryobacterales bacterium
GCCGGTGACATCGCTCGGTCGTTGGTGTCGGGCCGGATTTCCGCTCTCGGCGTCGAGACTTCGGGCGCTGTCGTGCTCGGCGTGGAAGATGCAACGGCAGGCGGGGTGTTCCGGGTCTCGCCCGGCGCCACTCCGGTGATGGTCGCAGCCATGGCTTCTCCCGGGGCGATGGCCTTTGCGAGAAACGGTCGGGACCTCTTCGTGGCCGATCGCGCCACCCGCCGGGTGATCGAAATTCGCGGCTATCGCGCGTCGGCGGCGCCGATTCCGCTCGCAGACGAGACGAGTGGGGTCGTCGAGCCCGCCGCAATGGCATTGTCCGAAAACGGCATGCGCCTGTTTCTGGCCGACAGGGGCAAGAACACTGTGGGCATCTACGATCTCACGACGCGTACACTCGCCGGAGAGATCGCTCTCGATTTCGCCCCGGTTTCCCTCGAACCCCTTTCCGGACAGTCCCTCTATTTGTTGAAAGGCGGAGGCGGGGGTGAACCGTTCCAGGTCTTAAGCGCCGGCCGGGAGCCGGCGGTTTACTTCGTGCCGGCCGAGCGGCTGGTCCTGGAGGAGCGATAGTCATGTCCCGAACCACCCTCGTCCTAGTTGCCGCCGTCCTGATTTCGTTCTTGCTGGCTCCCGCCGCCCACGCGCAGTCGGTGCCCTTCACCTTGCGTTACGACCAGGGCGACACGACCACGGTCGTGTCGAACAACAGCAGTGTCTTCTTGCCGGCCGACGCCGTCGGACAGGCGGCAGTCGCTACTCTGACGATCACCTACCGCGGAACCGCTTCCGCCTCCATCACCGAGGTCGAAGTGCTCGATGCGTTCGAGTTCCCTTCAGCCGACTTCTCGGTCAGCGGGCTGCCGTCGCTCCCGCTTTCCCTTACCGAGAACCAGAGTTTCACTGTCACCCTCCGCTACCAGGCGGCGACGCGCAACCGCGTCATCGGACGTGTGTTGTTTCACTATAAGCAAGCATTGGTGACCAGCCAGATCGCGCTGAATCTCGTCGGTGTCGCGCCGGAATTCTCCTATAGCTACATACCGCAAGGAGGCAACCCGGCAGTTTTGGCGCCCGGTGGGACCATCGCCTTCCCCACGACCGCGGTGGACGGAGTGTCGACCACTACTGTCGTGATCACCAACAAGGGAAGCGGGGCGGGCAAAGTCGACGCCATCAGTTCCTCCGGCGCTGCGTTTGAGTTGAGTGGCCTGCCCCTTCCCCCGGCGACTATCACCGCAGCCCGCGAACTTCGCTTCACCGTCAGCTACAAACCAACGGCGCTCGAGACAAGCAGTGGGCAGCTCACTCTGGACCTGGCTGGCGGCCGAGTCACGTTCGCCTTCCGGGGCGTCTCCGAGGGGCCAGCGTTTGTTTACGAGAAGATCGAAAGTTCGGCGGTCGTTCCCGTAATCCCCGGGCAGGTTGTTTCGCTCCCCGATACCTTGGTCGGCGAGGAGATTAGCGTGCCCTTCCGGGTAAGAAACGATGGCAACCACGACGGCCAGATTGCGTCGATTAGCGTCCTTGGCGACGGTTATCAGGTAACCGACCTGCCGTTCCTGCCCCTGGTTCTCAAGCCCGGAACTTCGGCGACGTTCACCGTCAAGTTCGCCCCCTCCCAGCCCGGCACAATATCCGGGAGGTTGCGCGTCGGTGACGACAGTTTTGACTTGGCCGCATCGGGTCTTGGAGCGGCGCTCGAATATTCGCTCGTGGTCGGCTCGACCACCACAACGGTCCCAAGCGGCGGTTCCATCACGCTCCCGCAGGTGGCGGTCGGCGAAAGCGTACGGGCTCGCTTCGTCGTCACCAACAAGGGCACCGCGGAGGCGTCCATCAACAGCATCACCTTGCCGGCAGTGACGCCGGCGGTTTTCCTGCTCGAAGAACTGCCATCGCTTCCCGCGAAGGTAGCTCCCCAGGCAACGACTGGATTCACTGTCGTCTTCAGACCTTCCGTGGTCGGAAATGCCTCGTCCGCTCTCAAGGTGGACAACGTCACCTTCACCATTTCCGGCGCTGGCAGTTCGCCGGCACCGCTGCCGGGATACACCTTTGAAGGCGCCAGCGGCGTTCAGGAACCGCTCCAGCAACCTGGGGTCGGCCTGACGCTGTCCGAGCCGTATTCGCTCGCGCTGGCCGGAACTCTGAGACTGGCTTTTACCTCGGAGGCTTTCAGCAGCGACCCGTCAGTGCAGTTCTCCTCCGGCGGACGGACGGTGAACTTCACCATCCCCGCGAACTCTACCCGCGCTGTGTTTCCCAATGGCACGAACGAGATCCGTCTTCAAACGGGCACGGTAGCGGGGACAATCACTCTCACGCCGTCGTTCGCCACCGAGGGTGGCATCGACATGACGCCCGACGTTCCCGCGGCTCTGAACTTGATGGTGCCGCAGTCGGCTCCGCGAGTGCTCGGCGTCCAGATCACGTCGAAAACCGCTGCTGGCTTCACCGTGATGGTGACCGGCTTCGCAACCGGCCGCTCGCTGACACAGATGGACTTCCAGTTCAATCCGGTCAGCGGCGAAAATGTCTCTACGACGAAGGTCAGCCTGAACGTGGAAGCCAGTTTCCTCAGTTGGTATCAGAGCGCGGCGTCGCAACAGTACGGCAGCCAATTCTCGGTGAGCATCCCATTCTCGATGCAGGGTGACGTCACCAACGTGAACAGCCTGATCGACACCGTCCAGTCGGTGGCCGTGACGATCGGAAATCGCCAGGGAACCTCCTCGGCCGTGACGGCAAACCTGAGGTAGTGATAGCGGTTGCCCCGGCCCTCCTACCCTGCGCGTCCCGCGGGCGCGCAGGGTTTTCTACTTATCGTGCTGCGTGCGCCTCCTCGCCTCACGCGCACAGCGGTCTTTCTCTCCTCCTCCGTGTCCGCGGCATGCAGTTTCCGAGCCGGTAGACGTCATTTGTCATGCCGCACCGCCATATACTGGCGTGAGAGGTTTCTCGATGAGCGCATCTGAAATGACACGCCGGGTGTTTTCCGGCGCGGTGGCTGCAGCCGGATTCTGCTTCGCGCAGGACGGCTGGATTGATCTTTTTGATGGACAGAGCCTCCGGGGCTGGCGGCCCAGCGAGAACAAGAGCTCCTGGAAGGTCGTTGGCGGCCAGCTCTTGGCCGATGGCCCACGCTCCCACCTCTTCTATGACGGCCCCGTCCGCGAGGCCGGCTTCAAAAACTTCGAACTCGAAGTGGAGGCGCTCGCACACCCGGCGGCCAACTCCGGCATCTACTTCCACACCGCCTACCAGGAGACCGGCTATCCACGGAAGGGCTTCGAAGTACAGATCAACAATACAGCCACCGGAGAGGGCGGCTACCGGGAACGAAAGAAGACCGGCTCGCTCTACGGCGTTCGCAACGTCTACAAGCAACTCGTCGCGGATGACGACTGGTTCAAAATCCATATCGCCGTCCGCGGCAAAAACATTCAGGTGCGGCTCAACGGAATCCTCCTGGTTGACTTCACCGAATTCACCCCGCCATTCATCGCCGCGGGGAATGAGCGCGAGCGTTTCCTTGACCGAGGCACCTTCGCGCTGCAAGGCCATGACCCCGGTTCCAAGGTTCGCTTCCGCCGCATCCGCGTGCGGCCCCTTCCCGACGACGTCTCAACGCCCGGCCCCGCGTCCGCTGCCGCCGACGCCCTCCAACAGGACATCATCACCCTCGGCGCGCGCAACATCCCGCTCGTGGATTACCACGTCCACCTGAAGGCGGGCCTCACGCTCGATCAAGCGCTGGCCAAGTCGCGCCGCGACGGCATTCAGCACGGCATCGCCATCAATTGCGGCCAGGGGTTTCCCGTCCAGGATGACGATTCCGCTCGCCGCTTCGTCGATGAGATGAAGGGGCAGCCGGTCTTCCTTGCCATGCAGGCTGAGGGACGTGAGTGGACTCGGATGTTCTCACGGCGCGCGGCTGCGCTGTTCGACTACGTGTTCTCCGACTCGATGACCTGGACCGACAATCGTGGCCGTCGCATGCGCCTCTGGATTCCCGAAGAAGTCGGCACGATCCCCAATCCTCGAGAGTTCATGGACACCCTCGTCGAACGCACCATCGGCATCCTCGAAAACGAGCCGGTCGACATCTACGTCAACCCGACCTTCCTCCCGAAACCCCTTGACGGAAACTACGACACGCTGTGGACCGACGAGCGCATGAAGAAGGTCGCCGGCGCCGCCGCCCGGAACAGCGTCGCGATCGAGATCAACGACCGCTTTAAGCTCCCCTCTGCTGCATTCCTTCGCGTGGCGAAGGAAGAAGGCTGCAAGTTTGCGCTCGGCACGAATAATGGAGGTCCCGCCGACCTCGGCCGCTGCGAGTACGGCATCCGCATGACCTCCGAACTCAAGCTCTCCTGGCAGGACTTTTTCGTCCCCGGCGCGTGGGGACCCAAAGCAGTCGAGCGCAAACCCGGCGCGCTACGGGCGTAACGCAGAGCCCTCGTTCGCTATCGGAGCCCGTCGAAGAGATCGCTCTCGCGTGCACGTCCTCCGTTGACCGAGCTGAAAACGCGGTAGTACTCCTGCGAGCCCCAGAGGGCGCGGTGATGCTCGTCCGAGAGATGCTCGAGTTTCCCGTAGATCGCCATCTGGCTCTTGTGGCACGATACCGCCCGCCAAACCTTGGACCAGAAGGGGGTGGTATCGATGACAGTGGTGACCGCCCAGTCCGGCCATGGGGCAACCGCCCGGTCGGCGCCGTCCACGGTTACCTTCAGGCTGCGGAACGCCGCCTGATAGGCCGCCCATTTCGCCTGGGTCCACGCCATGTAGTAGAGCTTCGACACGCGGTGGCTGACGGCTCGACCCGGCCCGTCCGCGACGCCCTTGTACTCGGCATCGGCGGCGCAGACTACCGCTGCGGTTGTGAACTGGCAGATGGCGATGTGATCCGGATGGCCGTACGCGCCCTCCGGACCGAACGTAATGACGACCTGCGGCCGTACCCGGCGCAGATGTCCCGCGATCTTGCCGATCGCTTCCGAAGGATCGGCCTGATCCAGATCGCCGTCCAAGTAGTCGAGAAACCGAACCTCGCGTACCCCCAGCTCTCCGGCAGCCGCCAGCAGTTCCTCCTCACGAATCCTGCCGGCTACGCCGGGCGCCGCACGCTCTCCGCTTGGCCCGATGCGGCCGCGCTCCCCGCGCGTCGCCGTTACGAGGTAGGTCTCTATCCCTTCGCCGGCGTATCTCGCCAGCGTTCCCCCCATCCCCAGAGATTCGTCGTCGGGATGGGCCAGGACGC